>JAJDDU010000400.1 GCA_029260155.1 Phycisphaerae bacterium
ACACTTTATCTCTCGGGGGCTGTTCGGGTGACACACACTTTATCTCTAGGCTGTTCGGGGTACAAGGCTGTTCGGGTGCTGTTCGGGGGACACACACTTTATCTCTAGAATTAAAGTGTGTGTCCCCCGAGCTCCCCCCGAACCCCTTGTGTCAATTCCCTGTCGTGGCCGCTCGGGCGTAATGCGATTCACGTCTCACTAACATCGGAGACCGTGAGCAGAAACACGTTCTTACCGATGCTCCCGTCGCCGTGCACGTCTCTGGCTTCATACACAATCTCGCATCTGTTCGCCTTGGCCACGATCTGACCAACATACAAGCCTAGCCCTGAGCCGGACGACGCTGTTCTCCTAGCTCCCGGCGTGCGAAAGCGCCGCTCGAAAATCCGCTCGCGGTGTTCTGGTTGCACGACATCGCCGCTTGACTCGACAGATACAGAACAGCCACCACTTATCTGCAAATCGAACACAGTTACGATGACATCAGTATTCGCCGTGCCATACTTGATCGCGTTGTCGATGAGCACCAAAGGCAGAGTCTCAAACGAATCAAAGAGTCGCGGCGTTGCCTGCGACTGCCCCCGTATGTTGATCCTAAGCCGGCGCCTGGTCGCCTCTTCCTCAAACAGCCGAACCATGCGATGAAACACCCTGTAAACCCCCTCTCCCACCCCCGCACACGGGCGCACGCGCTCACCGCGCCGAATCACAGCCACCCCTGTAGTTATCAAAACGAAGAGACGCCGCGCGGGGGCCGAATCCGTCCCAAGACGCACTGGCCACGCGACACAGAGAAACGCTCATGCGCAGAACGAACCCAAACGAGCCGCGTGCCAAACGCCTCTCAAGACCCAGAAACCACGTTCTCACCACCCAACGCACAAACCGTACTGACGAAACGAAGCCATCTGACAGTCACGCTTCATATTCGCCAACCATGAGCACGGTGGCAATACGCCCCTTAGGGACCCCATCGAACGCAATCGCAAACCAGACGAATCCCCGCACACTGGACGAAACGCCCTCCGTCCCTATCGTATCGCCCATGCCGACTTGGATGAACAAACGACGCGTGGGCAACCAAACGTTGCTGGGCTACAGCCTCGCGGGCGAAGAGACCGTCATTGGCCTCCCGGACCTAAACGTCTGCTTCGACGTAGGCCGGGCGCCACGCGAGATTATCCCCATCGACAACATGTGCATCTCCCACGGACACATGGACCACGCAGCCGGCGTCGCCTATTACCTTTCCCAACGCGGCTTCATCGGCGCGGGCGCAGGCCGGGTCATCATTCACCGCGACCAAGCCATCAACATCCAAAAGCTGATGGCCATCTGGGCCGACATCGAGGGTCACCCCGCCCCAGGCCACATCGAAGCCGTCCTGCCCGGCGAAGACGTCAAGATCCGCCGCGACCTCCTGATCCGCCCATTCGCCGTGAAGCACGCAGCCTCCGCACTCGGATTCTCGGTGATCGAATCGCGTCACAAGCTAAAGGCCGAGCACGTGGGCAAGAGCGGCCAGCAAATCGTCGCCCTCAAGAAGCAAGGCATCGAGATCGAAGATTGGCTCGAAGTCCCGCTCGTCACCTACTGCGGTGATACCGCGATGGCCCCGTTTCTAGACCTCCCCTACGTCCGCCAGGCCGAAGTGTTGTTAATCGAGTGCACGTTTTTCGACCGCGAGCACTTGCATCGTGCCCGCGTCGGCAATCACATTCACGTAAGCGACATGCGTGAGATCCTCGCCCGCGTCGAATCGCCGCACGTCGTCATCACCCACGTGACCCGCCGAACCGACCCCCGCCGCGCCCGCGACATCATGCGAGACGCCATCGACCCCGCCGACCGCGACCGCGTCTCCTTCCTCATGGACCGCCCACCGAGACGTCAATTCGATCGACCGCGTCGCGCTGACGCTACAGCTGGAGACAACGCATGAACTCCGTGATCAACGGAATAGACGTCCACTACGAAGTCCAAGGCGCAGGGCCACCGGTGCTGTTCGTGCATGGGTTTCCGCTGTCGCATCGGCTGTGGACGCCGATGGTGGAACGGCTGGGTGATGACTACATGCTCATCATGCCCGACCTTCGCGGGCTGGGGCAGACCGAAGCAACCGACACCTGCACGATGGCCATGTTCGCAGACGACCTCAAGGCGCTGCTCGATTCTCTCGACGTGACCGAGCCGGTCGTCGTCGTCGGGCTCTCCATGGGCGGCTACGTTGCGTTTGAATTCTTCCGCCGCCACCGGCTGTCTGTGCGCGCCTTTGTGCTCGCCGACACACGGTGTCAGGCCGATCCCCCCGAGATTGTCGAAACCCGGGCCACCGTTGCGACGCGAGTGCTCGATGAAGGCAGCAAGGTCGTCGCCGACGGGATGATCGATCTGCTCTTCGCCCCCGGCACGCCCGAAACGCTTCGCAAGGAGTGGCATGAGATCATGGCCGCCTCTTCCCCCGTGGGCGTCGCAGCCGCCCTCGACGCGATGGCGAAGCGAGTCGACTCAACCGCAACACTACCGCAAATCTACGTGCCAACCCTTGTCATCGTCGGCGAGAACGACGCCATCACACCGCCGAGAGACGCGGAGTTCATGCAGGCCGCAATCCCGAATGCGCAACTGGAGATCATCCCCGAAGTAGGCCACATGACTCCGGTTGAAGCCCCGCAGCGGTTCGCCGAAGCGCTCAAGCGGTTTCTCAGCGACGTGATGGCCTGAGCGTTCGGCGCATGATAGGCCTCGTGGGCGACCTTCGGGCCACCTCCCGAAAACCCGCGCGGAGAAAAGCCGACGCGATCCCGGTGTAGACGAAAGGATCCGGCGAATCGCCGTCTTTGCGATCGATCGGATAGCCCTCGACAAGTCGCGCACCGAAGCTCCGGGCGTGGTCGACTGCCGCTTTCAGAAGGCGGACCGAAATCCCAGACCGGCGGTGACCCTTGGCCACGAAGAAACAGGTGATGGACCATACGTCTTGATCGTCGACCGGCTTGAGCACGCGAGACCGCGACAGACGCGGATAGTCGTCACGCGGAGCCAGCGCGATCCAACCGATCGGCTCGTCGCCGTCGTACGCGATCAGACCTGGCGGCGGGGCGCTGCCGACGACCCGTTTGAAGGCCCGCTTGTTGGGTGCGCCCTTCTGTGCCTCGAACGCGGCATGGGTCACGCGCCAGTACATGCACCAGCACCCCCCACACGCGCCCTTGGCGCCAAACAACGCCTCCAAATCGTCCCACCGAGAAAGTGTCAATGGTTGGCACTCGAAATCCACGCGAGAGGTCATCACTCCACTCCCTTCAGCCGTCGATTATCGCACAACCGACGCCCCATGCCTATCTTGCCCAGTTTACCAATTTCGTGCATGCGATTCCTGTCCATCGCGGCTGCGCGCCGATGTAGAGAAAGGCAGAAAACGCTGCGAGGCCGACTTTCGACTTTGGCAATGGAGATTATCTATGAGAACAGGCCAAGCCCGCGTCGCGCGGTATCGTGACATACAGCAAATGCTCTTCGACGAGAATCTGCTCGACGATTTTCGCCTCGGCGATCCTTCGGACGCCCCGGATCGGCAAGTAGTTCGCGTGGTTTACGGTTCTCCGAGGCTTGCGAACGCAAGCGACGACTCGGGATCGTTCTGCAGTAGCGGTTTCAACGAAGCGCCGGCTGTTGTTGACACATTGGTCACTGCTACGGCAAGCGCAGATGCGCAACGCCTTTCGCCGCCGGAGAGAATCGAGGCCGCCACGCCGACATGCGCGGAGGCGCAGCCATCGACCGAGGCGCACGCCGTCGCCGCCCCTACGGGTGCTCGATTTGAATCCGCGGTGTCGACCCATCCCAGATTCGAGGTCGCGGCGGATGCCGACGTGGAGGGCTCGTTCGTTTGGCGTCGCTTTGGGTTGGGGTTGGCTGTCGGGACTGCAGCCGGCGGCCTGTTGCTCGCGGTCCTGAGCAGTTACTGAAGCTCGCGTTCGTCAGACTGCCGGCAAGCAAACAGCGTGTTCGTTCAGGTTGTCAATGGTAGCAGGGCTCTTGGGCGTGTCCTTGAGATTCGCCGAGAGCTCGCGTATGTCTTCCTCGCAAACAAAGAACGCGTCGATTACGACCGGGTCGAAGTGTGTCCCCGATTGGTCCCGTAGGATCCCGACGGACTTCTCGTGATCGAAGGCGGCCTTGTAAGGGCGTTCGGAGGTGAGCGCGTCGTAGACATCCGCCACCGCGGCGATCCGGGCCGCGAGCGGTATCTCGGTCCCCGTCATGCCTCGTGGATACCCGGAACCGTCGCACCACTCATGGTGGCAATGGGCGATGTCGCGAGCCATTTCGAGGAAACTCGCTCCGGGAGCCTGGTCAATCACCGACTGTATCGATCGGGCTCCGACCTCGGAGTGCCTCTTCATGGCCCTGAATTCGTCGTCACTCAGTGGGCCGGGTTTGAACAATATGGCGTCAGCGACGGCCACTTTGCCAATGTCGTGCAGGGGCATGGCGTGCCGCAGATCGTCGAGAAAGACATCGTCGATTTCGTTGGGATAGCGCTGCGATCGTCGAAGCTCTTGGGCGATAATCAGCGCGTATGACGTCACACGCTCAAGGTGGTGCCCAGTGTCCTCATCTCGGTGTTCAGCCAGCTTCGCGAGTCCCGTTACGATGGCGCTGTACGCCTGCTCCCGCGCGTGGCGTGCGCGGACCTGCTCAAGCGCCGAAGCCGTCATGTTGCAAACAACATCCAAGTACTCCAGTTCGTGACCCCCGAGCGGCGCCCCGGCCGAAGGCTCCGTTACAGTCAACACGCCCAACGTGCTTTCCGAGGTTGCTAGCGCCATCGACGCCAAGGGAACGATTGCAATTGAGTCGGCGTTTACGTGTGAATCCTGCGCGGAGACTCCCTCCGGCGCGTTTATCACGTACGATTGGCCGGACGCAAAAACCTGATCGGCGACGGCTGTATCGGATGACGCGCGGGTCTTTGATGCTGGCGAGCCGTCGATACAAAGCGTCTTGGCGGCGAATAGCCGTTTCCCAGTTTCGTCCGGGAGCATGAGCGAGACGTTTCGACACCCGGTGAGTTCCGCCGCGGCTGAGACAGCCCGATCCAAAATGTCCGTCGTGGTCGACGCGCCAGCGAGTGATCGCGAGTAGTCAAACAGGATGCCCATCGCACGCGCTTGTTCGCCGCGGACCTCATTGCTGCGTGTGAGGCTGGTCTTGTTGTTGTGCAAGCGCATCATGGCGCGCACACGCTGCAGGAACTCCCTAGGTTTGATGGGCTTGGTGATGTATTCCTCTGCGCCTGCGTCGAGACCGGCCTGTACATGGATCTGGTCGGTTTGCCCGCTGACCATGACGATGGGAATGTCGCTGTGCTCGGGGTCGGACCGGAGCTGTCGCGTGCACTCAATACCGTCCAGGTTGGGCATCAACGCGTCCATCAGGATCACGTCCGGACGAACCTGCGTCAGCGCCTTGAGCGCCTCAAGTCCGTCGCACGCGTCAAAAACATCAAGCGCGTCCCGTTCGAGAATCCTCCGGATCAACCGGCGGGCGGCTGGGTCATCATCGACAATGAGCACGGTGCCTCGGGATTTCGTCGCATCCTCAGAAGCCGCAGGCATCGGCAGCGCCCCATGGTCCGAGGGTGCCACTTGGCTGCACACCGCGTGTCGCTCCTGATCGAAACGGCCTACACACACGCGATTGCGACCGAGCCTCTTTGCTTCGTACATGGCTGCGTCGGCCAGTTTTAGCAGGCCATCGGGACTCGCCAACTGGCTGTCGCGTGCAGCAACGCCAGCGCTGACCGCGACCGCCAACTTCGAGCCGCCGAATTCAACGTTGTTGGCTGCGATGATACCGCGTAGACGCTCGGCGCCTTCGGCCGCCTCCTCTGCGGTCGCGCCCGGGCAGAGTATGACGAACTCCTCGCCTCCAAGACGAAACGCTGTCTCACCCGCTCGCGCGAACTGCTGAAGGGTTCGCGCCGTGGCGCGAAGTACTGCGTCTCCCGCAGCGTGCCCGTGAATGTCGTTGCACTGCTTGAAGTGATCGATGTCGAAGATCATGCATGACAGGGGCTGGTCCGTTCGGACCGACGTGGCCCAGCACTCCCGCAGTCGAGACATTGCTTGGCGGCGGTTGTACAGACCGGTCAATTCGTCGGTCGTGGCCATCTTCTGGAGCTTATTATTGAGCGTCGCCAACTCGGCGTTTGCCTTGTGGACGTCCCGTCGCTCGCAACTCAGCTTGGCTTCCAGAGCTTGGGTTCGGACGCCGGCCTTAAGGCGGGCGAGCAGTTCTTGCTCCTGGAAGGGTCTTGCCAGAAAGTCGTCTGCGCCGGCATCAAACGCATCCGAAAGGATGTTCGCGTCGGCTGTTTCTGATAGCACGATGACGTAGACAGCCCCGATGCCTTCCGAGGCGCGTATGGCCTGGCAGAGATGGAGGCCGTTGATTGCAGGCAACGACCAGTCCGTTACGACGAGGCCGCATTCCCGCTCGTGGAGGTTGGCAAGCGCACTCGTGCCGCTCGACACAGTGTCAACCTCGTATCCGGCGTCGCGTAGTTGTCTGGCAACGCTCGCGGCGGTTTCTTGGTCAGAGTCGACCAGTAGGATTCTTCCGTTCTGCCGCGATGCCTGTGTGTGAACGTTGCGCAGCGAAGGTGTCTCCTCCCTGCGTACGTCGAATATCGAGCCGACTCTCTGCCATTCCTCGTTCGCGAGGTCGAACGCCGCTACGACGGCGTTGCGATCGATGCCAAGGCCATCCGCCTTTTCGAGAACGGACACCAGATCCTCCCGGAACACTCGCGGTTGGACCATCACGTGCGCGGCCGCTTCGGCCAACTGTAGCAAGCGCGCAATCCGAACAGCCCGGGCGTCTTCGTCTGAACTGCTTGCGAAAACGTGATCTTGTTGCCGTACGGCATCTGCGAAAACTGCCGCGAAGTGCCAGTCACTCATCATCTCGGCGGTGAGCTCATCATGGTTGATCCCAAAAACGCCGGTCTCAGCCTCCAGCAACTCCGAGAGAGGCGCGTCATCCACGGCTTCCGTCAAGATGTCGTCATACTCCTCCGGGAATACCGTGGCGAGTGCCAACGTTCCGACTCTGCTCAACAGCGCTACGGTAAACGCTTCATCCGCAGAGCAACTCCCAAAACGTTGAGCGAGACCTCGAGCAGCCACCGCGCGTGCCAGGGACTCCGACCAGAACCGCTCGTAGTCAAACGCGTTTGAAGATCCCTTTCTGTCTTCTGAGAGCAAGGAGAATCCGATTGCCAGGTTCTTGACGGCGTGGATCCCCAGCAGCCTGACCGCCATGGAAACCGAAGCGACGTGCCGCGCAACGCCTGCCAGAGGGGAGTTGACGATCTTGATCAAGCGAGCGGAAATCGCCGGGTCCGACTCCACGGTGGAGGTGATCTGTGCGATGGTTGATCGTTCGTCTTCGACCAGTCGCACCAGTTCCAACGCGACGCCATTCGGCGACGGAAGATTGCCCGAGTCCCTGATTTTCAGATACACCGAATCCATCGGGTGCGCCTCCAGAGTACCGACCGCGCCATTTGGACGCGGATCAAGACACCCAACATATTTCCGTACGCGGAACCTCCCCGCCTGCGCTGGCGCGCATTGGGATTCGTCCCTCGTCTCGTCCTTGGTGAATCGGCTCGCGAGGAGGAGTCCATGTGTTAGTCAGCACGCAGGGCCTGACCAACGCCCCCCGCGTCAACTATCGGACGTGGCCCAGGCCGGGGTTCGCGAGGATTGCACGCTGTTGCTGACCTTCAGGGTGGACGAGAGCGTCTAGCGGACACTTCGGGAGAACCGCGCTGCGACCACGATCACTGCGCCGAAGCGGCCACACGGTCAGAGATGTATGGTGACACCGGCCGCGATTGCGGCGGTGTCGGTTGGATCGATGAGGAGCGGTGTGATGGCCACCGCGTTGCCGAAGACAGCGGCCACATCCGTTCCGGGGGTGATGGTGCGGGCTTCGTAGAATCCGCGGTAATGGAAAGCTCGTCCCTCGTCGAAGGGTTTGTCGTCGCTGCCGAATACCAGCGGAATCTGATCCCGTGCCAGGGTGACAACGCAAACGCCCGCGGGCATCTCACCTGCGGACAAGGCGGGGTAGTTGACGCTCCAGACACGAACGGCCGAGCTGGTGTGACCGAGCAGCTGCGGTAAGACCGATGCCGTCAGGCGCGTCGCGCGCTGCCAATCAACGCTCTCCCCTTTGAGGTACATTTGCGAGACAGCGATGCCCCGGATGCCGCAGAACGCGGCTTCCCGTGCCGCGGCGACAGTGCCAGACTGTGACACGTCCACGACACTAACGTTCGCCCCACGGTTGATCCCGGAAACGACACAATCGACGGGTTCAGCCACAAGTTCGGCAACGGCAAGACGAACGCAATCGACGGGCGTCCCATCAACGCAGTAGACCGCTCCCAATACGTCGTGTTGCACCCGACGCACGTTAATCGCGCCGCCAAGAGTGCATGCGTGCGAACTGACCGATCGTTCGCCTGAGGGCGCCACAACCGTTACCCGGTGCTCGGGCGTCACCGCGCGGTACAGTGCCGACAATCCAGGCGCGTCGTAGCCGTCGTCGTTGGTCAACAGCAAGTGCATGGGGAGGAGAGCCGAAAACAGAAAGTCGAAAGCGGAAAGTCGGAGACGCGGTGTATCATTTTTGGTTCTCCTCCGAATTAGTTACTGGAGAAACGTCCCGGTAGAGCCTGTTTGACTTTGAGTGCGAAGTATTC
>JAJDDU010000005.1 GCA_029260155.1 Phycisphaerae bacterium
CTCGGCCGAGAACAAGACCTCGCGAAGCGTTCGCCTGAACGTGTGCGTGCTCACTCTCTGATCATTCTGGGCAATCTTGATTGCCGAGCGATTGAAGTCCACGCCAGCACCGCGCAGCAAGGGCTGACTGAACGCTGCCACGAACGAGCTGCTGTACACAGGATTGATCGTCTGAAACGTGTTGTCGGTCGCGGTTCTGTTGAGGCTGAGCGTCGTCGATAGGGAGGCTCCCGTCGACAGAATCTTGCGAAAGCCTCCGCTCAAATCGAAGGAATTCAGATTGCTTCCCTGGAGCTGTGAGGCGACGGGCCGATTCTGGAGATTCTTGGTGATGTCCGTGAAGTAGACAACGTCGAACGCCGCTTCAGCTTCTACGACCGATGCTGTGCTGATCGCGGGAAGGTAGCTTTGGATTCGGGCGGCGAAGCTGTTGGCCACTGTTCGATGGACCGTTTCCTCGAGCGTGAGGCGCACCTGCTTCGGACGGGTTAGCCGCGCGAGGCGCGACAGGATTCGGTCAGCCAACGTGCGGTCCGCGGCCCGCGTTGTATTCTCACGTTGGGCGTGCAAGAAAGTGACCGCAGCTTCGACATCCACAACATGCCACTGCAAACGGTCCAATTCTGCCGGGCGCGTTTCCAGCGGTCCGGGTGTCTCGACTTGTGCCCGCGAATCCGGGCTTGCCGTCGCAAGGACCAATGCCGAGAGAAAGTACACGGGGGAAATCAAGGGGAGCTTCATGGGATATCCACCTGCAACACGTTGGCCGCGATACTCTTTTCAATATGACGTCACGGGCGTGAACTTGCCGCGCCGCAAATCCGGTTCGCGCCCGTGCGGGGAGTCTACGCTACGCCCACGATCCCCGTCAACGAAAGCGTCCGCCGCCAACCAACCCGGGACAACTTCCTACGTCCATGGCGACACACCACGTTTTCCACTATCATCCCGCTCCGTGCAGGGTTGTACTGTTCAGCGTGGGACGCCGCAACTCGTCCGCAGGCCATTGCGAGGAGTGAAGCGACCGAGGAATTCTGTCGTGTGCACATGCGGGATGAACTCCTCGTTTCACTCAGGACGACGTGGAGCAATAGTCACCTGCGACGGGGCGGTCGCTGGTGGACGGGAAACACTGTATGCAAACCGTCTCGGAATACTACAGATACTGCCCCGATAGCGTCGAAGTGAAGATATCCGATGCCGTTTGCGCAGGTCGCCGACGGGCCAACTACCCGCACTGCAAGGGGTGCCAGTTTAACGAACACAAGGAGTTGCCGGTGTCGACCACAGCGAACAAGGAAAAGCAGCCAGCGATCGAACAATCGACCAAGACGGACATCGGCGATGTCTTCAAGGCTTACGATGTGCGTGCGATCTACCCCGTCGCGCTCGACGAATCCACCGCCTGGCGCGTGGGCCACGCGGCCGCGCTGTTTTTCAAGAGCTCCCAGCCCGCCATCGAGCGTGCCGACCGCCGCAAGTCGTCTATCGTCGTTGGCCGCGACATGCGTAAGAGCAGCCCAAGCTTGTGCGAGGCTTTGATCGAGGGAATTCGCGCTGCCGGCATGCCCGTCGTCGACATCGGCATGATCGACACATCCCAGCTGTACTTCGCGGTTACCCACTTTGACGCGGTTGGCGGCATTCAGACCACGGCCAGCCACAACCCCGCCCAATACAACGGCTTCAAGATTTGCGGCAGGCGTGGCGCCCCGATTGGCGCGAACACCGGGCTCAACGACATCAGGGAACTCGCCCAGAAGCTCCAAAAACACAAGACTGGGCAAGAGGGACCGATCACCGAACACGCGCTCGACGAAGAGTACACAGCGTTCATCCGGCAGTACCTCAAGCCTATCCGGCCCCTAAAAGTGGTGGTGGACGCCTCCAACGGAATGGCCGGCAAGTGGGTGCCGATTGTCTTTGGCGATGTTCCCGATCTCGAACTGATCTGCCTCAATATGGAGACCGATGGCGAGTTCGTACACGATCCCAATCCGCTCGTTGACGCCAACCTTGATCAACTCCGCGCGGAGGTCCGCCGAACCAACGCAGACTTCGGTGTGTGCTTTGACGGCGACGCCGATCGATGCATGCTGGTCGATGAAGACGCGGAAATCGTCCGGTGCGACATGCTGACGGCCCTCTTCGGCCGGGCATTTTTGAAAGAGCATCCTGGATCGACCATCGTCTACGACTTGCGTTCCAGTCATACGGTCGCCGACGAAATCACCAAATACGGCGGAAAACCGCGTCGCGAACGCGTGGGGCATGCCTTCATGAAGAAGGCTCTCGCCGAAACCGATGCCGTCTTCGGCGGCGAGTTGTCAGGTCACTTCTACTTCCGCGACAACTTCTACTGCGATTCCGGCATGCTCGCCCTGACCTGCGCTCTCAACGTGCTGACCGATTCGGAGCAAGCGCTCAGCACGCTCATCAACCCGCTGAAACGCTACGTCGCCAGCGGCGAACGGAACTTCGAACAGCCTGACAAGGACGGTACCATCGCCAAACTCGGCGAGGTCTACAGCGACGCGGAGGTCGATTTCCTCGACGGCATCACCGTGCAGCATGACACATGGTGGTTCAACGTGCGAAAGTCCAACACAGAGCCTCTGCTCCGCCTCAACCTCGAAGCCGATACCGCGGAACTACTTGAGGAAAAGCTCACCGAGGTCGCCCCCCTACTGGGCACACCCGTTGCGCACTAGTGTAGTGTTTCATGCTGATGGAGTATTATCCGAGCCGCGACCGTAAGGGAGCGGACGAGAGAGTATAATGGAAAAAGTCACCCACGAGACTCTGCCCAGCGGGATCGACCTAGCCTGCGTCGAAATCCCAGGCCGGCACGCGGTTGCCATAGAGTTCCGCATCCTCGCAGGCACCGCCCACGAGCCGGACGATGCGCTGGGGATCGCTAGGCTGATCCAGGAAACGATCGACCTCGGCACCGAAAAGTACGACGGGCGGGCGCTGTCCGACGCGTTCGACGAAATCGGCGCATCCCACGGCGGATGGGTCGGCCGCGAAGCGTCAGCCTACACCTGTCTCGTGCTTCCTGAGTTCCTTGAGCGCGCGATCGAACTGCACGCCGAGTTCATCAGGCGCCCGACGTTTCCCGACGACAAAATCGAAGTCGCCGTCGAACTCACACGCCAAGAGTGGACGGCGCTCCAGGACGACGCCCACAGCCTCGCGGACAAGCTCATCGGCACGCAAGCCTATGGCAAGTACCTCGGCCGACACTCCCTCGGCGAGCCGGAATCTCTCGACAAGATCGACCGGAAGCACTTGCTCGATCACTGGTCGGAAACTTACCACGCAGGCCGCATGCAGGTGACAGCCGCTGGCGCGTTCGACACGCAACATCTCGTCGACCTGCTCGAAACGCACTTTGGCGGTTTCGGAGCGACGGAAACCGCGGGACGTGAGCACTTTGACGTGACGTTTGATGCGGTGCGTGTCCACCACAACAAGGAACTCGAACAGCAGCAGATCGCCATCGCCTTCCCCGGGGCAGCCAGGACCGGCGAAGACTACCACGTACAGCGCGTCATGCTCGGTTTGCTCAGCGGCGGGATGAGTTCCAGGCTGTTCACCGAGGTGCGCGAAAAACTCGGATTGGTCTACTGGGTGAGCGCCTGGGGCGAGTGCCCGCGGGGTAGTGGCATGATCTTCCTCGGAGCGTCGACCACGCCCGACCGTTGCGACGTAACCTACCGGACGCTCCTGCGCGAGGTCGATCGGCTCAGCGAAGACCTGACCAAAGAGGAGCTCGATCGCGCCGTCAATGGCTTAGTGGCCAAGATCGAAACGCAAGGCGACATCACCCGCGCACGATGCGGCCAACTGGCCGAAGATCTTTTCCACTTTCACAAACCCATGGACCGCAAAGAGAAGATCGCCAAACTGCAAGCCGTCCGCGTCGACGATATTCACAGCTACCTCGATGCCCATCCGCGCGATGCCCTGAGCGTGGTGACGCTCGGTCCGCGCGTACTCGAAGGGTCCAAGGTCGCCGAAACCAGTTCCACCGGAGGGCCCCAATCGTGAACGATCCCTACACGCTGCACACGCTCGAAAACGGGCTTCGCGTCGTCATCGAGCACATGCCCGACGTCAATTCCGCCGCCGCCGGATTCCTCTCCCACACCGGGGCACGCGACGAAGTTCCCGAACTCGCCGGCGTCTCGCACTTCCTCGAGCACATGTGTTTTAAGGGAACCGAAAAGCGCGATTGGCATCAGATCAGCGTTGATTTCGACAAACTCGGCAGCATCTACAATGCCTTCACCTCCGCGGACCGCACCTTCTACTTTGGTTGGGTTCCGATGGCTTCGGTGCGCGACCAGATCGAGGTGCTGGCCGACATGATGAGACCGGCCCTGCCGGAAGCGGATTTCGCCACCGAAAAGAAGGTCATCCTCGAAGAAATCGCGATGTCCAAGGACTCCGTTGATCACGTCGCTTTCGACTTCGTCCTCGAACGCATCTTCGAGGGACACGCGCTTGGCTGGCCTGTTCTCGGTTACGACAACACCGTGGGCGATTTGACCCGTGATCAACTCCACGCCTACCACCAGGAGCGCTACGCCGCCGACAACATGACGCTGATCGTCGCGGGCAACGTCGACCCAGGCAGGATCATCGCAATCGCAGAAGAGCTGTGCGGCCACTGGAAACCGGGGCAGAAAAAGAGCGAACGCAAGGTTCCCGAGATCAGGTCTGGCATTGCCAATCGCGTGGTCGACCGATTCAACCAGCATGTGATCGTCATGAGCTTCCCCGCCCCCGGTGCGAACGACCCCATGCATGAGACCGCGGAAGCGGCTGCATCGATCTTGGGTGGCGGGAACTCGCGGTTTTATTGGAACATCGTCCAGAAGGGGCTGAGTCCCAGCGCCAGTTGCTTCCGCTTCGACCTCGCCGACTGCGGGTTGACTCTCCTCTGCGCCCAGACTGATGCCGATGTCGACGGCGTGGAGAAGCTGGCCGACGCACTCCGAAAGGAGGCCCACGACATCTGCCAAAACAAGGTCCGCCCGGAGGAGGTCCAAAGGGTCAAGAACAAACGCCGCACCACGCTGGCGGTCGAGGGGGAATCACCCTACCATCGCCTCGTTCAGATTATGGACGACGTCGATTACCGGGGCGCCCCGCGAACAGTCGACCAGCGATTGGCAGCGGTCGAAGCCGTCTCCGTGGACTCGGTGGCTGAGTTCTTCCAACGCTATCCGATCGACGGCGACGGATACCTGATCGGCGTCGGCCCGCGCGAGTGGCCGAACTGCAAGTAGCCACTCGATTCGTTCAACCGCCCGTTCGCCCGCGTGTATACAGCAGTAGTAGGGGACATCAGGCACGACATGACGCACAGCCCAACGATTGAGATCATCACAATCTACAGCGCTTCGCATACCTCCGGCGCGCGCACCAGACGCCGTTTGCTTGGTCTGCTCAGCCTCGCCGTTGCTGGGGCCTGGGTGTGGGGCGCCCATGAGAAGGTCGACCCCTGGATCGAAAAGAAAGCCATGATCGGCGGAATCGGCGAGGTCGCCTCCATGCTTTTCACCAAGCCGGTCAAGAACACGGCACTGACGCCCGAGCAGCGGACTGCGCAGAAAGAGGAGTTTCTCGCAGAGGCCGCCGACAGCCAACGCCGTGCCACAGTCATCGGCGTGACACCCTACGTTTGGGATGGGTTCGCATACGTTGCGGGTGGGTGGCTGGGCCTCGCGGGCTTGGTCGGAATCATCGGATTGCAGTCCACCCGCCGCATGCTGCGGCAGGCCGCCTTCCTCATGATTCTCTCGACCGTGATGAGCATCGCGGGCATCTGGAGTGTCATCAAGTGGGGGGGCATGCCGCCCAGCGCAGATCTTGAGTTTTACGCCAAGGTTGGAGGCATCCAGTCCTCATACGCGTGGTTCTTGCTCTTGGCGACACGCACGCTCCGCTGATTGGGAATCGGGTGCGTCGCTCAGCGGTGTGCTACGCTCCGGTCCGAAGCGCCTCGACCAGCTCGGTCAGCGACTTGCGAGCATCCCCGAAGATCATCATCGTTTTGTCGTCGTAGAACAACTCGTTGTCCACGCCCGCAAACCCAGTCGCCAAGCTACGCTTGCTGATGATGACTGTGCCGGCTTTGTCGACGTCCAAGATCGGCATGCCGTAGATCGGTGAAGTCTTGTCCGACCGAGCGGCAGGGTTGACCACATCGTTGGCTCCGAGAATCAACGCAACGTCCGTGGTCTCGAATTCGGGGTTGATCTCGTCCATCTCCAACAACTGCTCGTACGGTACGTCCGCCTCGGCGAGCAGCACATTCATGTGTCCGGGCATGCGTCCCGCGACGGGGTGGATGGCGTACTTAACCGTAGTGCCCTTGTTCTCAAGAATCTGCGCCAACTCTTGCGTCACATGCTGAGCGCGCGCGACGGCCAATCCGTAACCGGGAACGATGATGACGCTCGACGCAGCCTCCAACACCATCACGGCGTCGTCGATACCGTAGTCTCGAACGGTCCTGGCCCCTTCCTTTTTCTCCGTCGTGCCCGTCGAATCAGCCACCCCGAACGCGCCGAACACCACGTTGCCGAGCGACCGGTTCATGGCCTTGCACATCATCGCGGTCAAGATGATCCCCGCAGCGCCCACGAGCGAACCCGCCGTAATCAAAAGTTGATTTTCCAGCACAAAGCCCGTCGCGCACGCAGCCAAGCCCGAATACGAGTTCAGCAGCGAGATAACAACGGGCATGTCCGCCCCGCCGATCGGAATGACCAACGCGACGCCGAGAACCAGCGACAGCACCAGCAAGAGGCACAACGCCCACGTCGGCGAAGTCGCAACGCAGATCGGATAGAACAACGCCAAAATGGCGACGAAGATCACCCCGTTGGCCAAGTTCTGAAACGGATAGGTGATCGGGTGAGTGGGCACCTTCCCGGCGAGCTTGCCGTACGCGACCACGCTTCCGGTCAGTGTGACCGTCCCGATCAGCACCGACAGCCCGATGGTGATCGCAGCCATCATCGTGTACTCATCCGAGCTGGTCTGACCATACTCGCTGAGCGCTACCAGTGTGGACGCGAATCCACCGGAACCATTGAACAGCGCGACCAGTTCCGGCATGCCCGTCATCTGCACGCGCACCGCCGCAATCGCGCCGATCGTCCCGCCGACGATGATGCCGATGATGATCGCTGTGAAGCTGATAACTTCGGTGTGCAGCAGGCTTGCAACGATTGCGATCAGCATCGCGGACGATGCCAGGACGTTTCCGTATCGCGCCGTCTTCGGGCTGCTGAGCTTCTTCAGCCCGACGATGAACAGTACGACCGAAAATAGGTAGGCGAGATTTACGTAGTTATTCATGGTTTCACGAAACCTCGGCGGTTACTTGCGTTTGAACATCTTCAACATGCGGTCGGTCACAAGAAAGCCGCCAACGACGTTCACCGTCGCGAATATGACGGCGAACATCCCAAGCACCGTCGCCAAGCCAGTATTCTCGGTGCCGGTGCACAGAATCGCCCCAACAACAGTGATGCCCGAAATCGCGTTGGCCCCGGACATGAGCGGTGTGTGCAGCATCGTCGGAACCTTGGCGATCACCTCGAAGCCGAGGAAGATCGACAGCAACAACACGAACAGTAGCGGGATCAACACTTCCATCAGCTGCTGCCCTCCTTCGCCAAGCGTTCCTTCGTGGGTCCGTGTACCACCTTGCCGTCCCGCGTGATCATCGCGCCTGCCACGACTTCGTCTTTCGGGTCCAGGGCAAACTTCGTCTCTTTCCACTGATCCAGAATCAACGTCGACACGTTGCGGCTGAACATCTGGCTGGCATGCACCGCAACCTTCCCGGGCAGATTCAATAGCCCGCAAATCGTCACACCGTGCTTGACGACCGTCTGGCCTGGCTCGGTGAGTTCGCAGTTGCCCTCACGCTCGGCGGCCAGGTCCACGATGACGGACGAAGGACGCATGCCCTTGACCATTTCCTCGGTAATCAGGATCGGTGCCCGCCGGCCCGGAATCAAAGCCGTCGTAATCACGACATCCGATTGCATAATGTGCTTGCCCAGCTCCTGCTTTTGCTTTTCCTGCTGTTCTTCGGTCAGCGCCTTGGCGTATCCGCTCGCGTCCTCCGCGTCGCGCGATCCGAGATCAACCTCGACGAACTTGGCCCCCAAGCTCTGCACCTGCTCTTTGACCACAGGCCTCGTGTCGAACGCTTCGACCACCGCGCCAAGACGCTTGGCCGTCGCGATCGCCTGCAAGCCGGCCACGCCCGCGCCGATGACCAGCACTTTCGCAGCCGCTACCGTGCCCGCCGCCGTCATCATCATGGGCATCATCTTGGGCAGCGTGTCGGCCGCTATCAAGACAGCCTTGTACCCCGAGATCGTGCTCATTGACGACAGGATGTCCATGCTCTGAGCACGCGTGATCCGAGGCACGCAATCGAGCGAAAACGCCGTAATCTTCCGGGCATTCAGCCGCGACGCGAGATCTGCGTCGGCAAGCCCGCCGAGTGCGCTGAGGTTGGCGAACAGAATCGCCCCCTCCTTGAAGCCGTCAATCTCGTGCCCGCCGCCGTCCAGCGCTCCCGGAGCGTTGACCTTGGCCACGACCTCGGCACTTGCGCATAACTTGGCGCGATCCGATTCGATCGTCGCGCCTTTGGCTGTGTAGTCGTCGTCGGAAACACCCGCCGCTTTGCCGGCTCCAGCTTCGACGACGACATCCAGCCCGACCTTCTTTAGCTTGGAAACACACGCCGGCACGAGCGCCACACGCGTCTCACCGCCAACGATTTCCTTCGGCACCGCAATCTTCATAACTTCTCACCGCGCCACGTGAGCCGTAAGCCACACATAAGCCAAGAACTTGTTACCAAAGCAGAGCACCGATTCGCTCGATTCGCGATGCTCGTTATCGGTGTACCGCGCCGTCACCGACCACCCCAGCATATCGCGCCCCGCGCTGCCTGTCAGCCGGTCCGCGAGAGTTATTTCGTCGCCCACCAGAACATCGACGAGATCGACACGACACTGGTATCCCAACAGAATAGCGTCCGTTCTTCCTCAACTGGTTCTGGGATTCGCCTTCGGTAGCACGTATAATCGCCAAGTCGCACGGCACACGGAGCAGGAAGCGCAGGGAATCGTCGATGCCAAAGCTAAAAACCACGGTCGTTGTAGCCTTGGCCCTTATCGGCCCCGTCGCGGGCGTCGCCGCCCACCCCTGCCTTTGCAACGGCGACGCAAACCTCGACGGCACGTTTGACCAATCAGACTTTCAATACACGATCGATTGCATCGGCCAGCTCCCATTCAACGAATGCGTCAACGCCGACATCAACTGTGACGGATTCATCAACGAGGATGACATCGACCCAGCCGATCCGTTCGGCGGGTCGAGCACCATACTCTGCCTTTGGGGCGGACTCACGCCAGACGAGTGCTGCCCAGGGCATGTCGCCTGCGGCTCCCCACTCGCCGGCGATTGCTTCGAGGCCAATGGCAACGCCGCTTGCAACGACCTCGATTGCTGCATCCTGGTATGCCTCTCCGATCCGTTTTGCTGCGATTCTAACTGGGATCAGTTCTGCGACAGCTTCGCCCGGTCGCACTGCGAAAGGCCGGGCGATTGCAACGCCGATGCCGCCGTCGACCTTGACGATTTCATCGCGTTTGCCGGCTGCGCCGAAGCGTCGGCCAATACGCCCGTCCCCGAGGAGTGTGCCTGCGCCGATTTCGACAACGACGGCGATACCGACACCCTCGACTACGCCGCGTTCCAGCGCGCGTTCGCGGCTGAGTAGCCCGGTGGCGGGTAGTGGGTCACTTTGAAACCAGCCTAACCGTGCCGACCAACGACGCATGTGGTATACTAAAGGTGCTGCGATACCTTTCGCGGTGATTGGAGGCTTCTTTGAAAAGCATTTTGAGGGAGCCGTAAACACCCCGACGCGGGGATAACCACGACGCCCGGCAAGATCGTTGGCAGGAGCGATAGGCGGTTTGAAGACGTGGTATCGCGGTAACGTAAGGCACGGAATGCGGCGTTGACCAACCCTGTCGTTGGTCACGCCGTGATATGCTGTGAAACAATGAGCGACAAACCCGAAGCCAAGACGGACGCCGATCAGGAAGCCCCCGCCGACACGCCTCAGTCGGACCCGCCTGACGGGCGAGGGTCACGTCCTACTGAGCCGAACGAATTAGCACGCTGGATCGTGGATCAATCGACCAGTGATGCGGAGACAGGTGTGTCAGAGTCATCCGACACGCCCACCCAAATCCCAAACAGCCCCCGAAAATAGCACATTTCACATCACCGCAATTTTCTACCTCTTTGTGCGATATTGCGTCTTGGCGCGTCCGTGGCGCTATGCTAGAATCCCCCGGAAAGGAGATCGATTATGCCTACTGAACAGGGTGCTGTTGCTGCATTAATCAATAAGAAGCGTGACCAAGTGGCCAAGCTGGAACGTGACATCGAGCTTCTTGGCGAGATTGAGACAGAGTTGCGTAATGGCTCGCCAGTCGCTGATAGCCCATCAGGAATGGTAGACACGACGGTAGTTCGTCGCGACGATCCGCTGCCCACCCAAATCGCTGCCTTGATGCATCATAGAGGGCGGCCGATGCGAACAACTCAGATTCAGCGAGAGTTGTTGGAGTATGGCGTCACCACGACATCAGCGCATGGGCTTGGGCCGATGATTGCTAGCGCGTTGCACCGGCGAAAAGACCTGTTTGAGAAAGTAGAAAGAGGGGTTTACGGCCTCAAGAACAAATAAGAACGGCGACCCGCTGTGGATCGCCGTTCGGCTTACCTTCCCGCTAGGCTGCGGCCTGAGAAACTACAAGCCTCGCGGTACAAGTTAGGAGACCATCATGGGCACTAACGTGCACTACCTGACGCTTATGCGCCAGGTGCTCTTCTCAATCTGGTTAACCTCTATCTAGCACAACCGGATCGCAAGAGTGGGGCCGGGCACGGGTAGTATCGACCTACCCGTGTCCCGTGCTCCAGTGTTGACCCTAATCACTCACAGCGCCATTGTCAACCTCGCGAGCAGCCGACAGGAGCACGGTGCGCGCCCAAGTTGATGTATCTAAAGGCTTTGCGCGCGCCGCGTCATTAAGGATTTTCCTTTCCGCGTCGGTCAACCGGATGCGAAGCACATTGTCTCGGCGATCGGAGTCGATTTTATTTTGTGTCCCAGCCCAGCCAACAATATTGGCCCACAAAACCCCCAAGGCAAGGCGAAAAATAATATTTTTTATTTTGGTG
>JAJDDU010000041.1 GCA_029260155.1 Phycisphaerae bacterium
GAGTCCTTCGTCGTGAAGAACGGATTGAAGATGCGATCCACATGGTCCGGTGCAATGCCCGGTCCGTCGTCCGCAATCTCGATCCGCGCAAACTCGTCGTTGACGCCGGTGTACAACGTCACCCAGACATGCCCCCCGCGCCCGGCTGCATCTATTGCATTCGACACGACATTGAGCAACACCCGCTGCATTTGCGCCGGCTCCACCGACGCAATGACCGGAGACTCCGGCGCGTCGAGCGACACCGTACACCCGCGCTCAATACGCCGCGGCTCCAGCAAATCAATCACTTCAGACGTCATCTCGTTCAGAGCAACAGGTTCGATCGACGGCGGCTGGGGACTGGAAAACGCCAGCACATCGCCGACCACACCATCGAGGTGCCGCGCAGCCGATGCGATCCGCCCCGCGATTCGACGGGACTCCGGCAGAGATTTCAAATCACGCTCCAGCAACGTGGCATAGAGCAATATGCCCCCAAGCGGGTTCCGCACTTCGTGCGCCACGCCCGCCGCCATCTCCCCCAGCGCAGCCAGCCGCTCGCGCCGCTGGAGCTCGCGGTCTTTCTGCTCGATTTGCCGGGTCAAACGCCGAACTTCGCCGGTCAACGCGTCGTGCGATGACTTCAGCTTCTCGGTTACCCGGTTGTACGCATCGATGATCCCGCCGAGCTCAATCTCGCGGTGCGTCACATCCTCAAGCGCCTCGTGACGAGATACAGCCGGTCGGTCTACTACTACCGTATTCACAGGGATTCGTCCGTTCGATCCATGGTCGCGGGAACGCCCGTGCGCTGGCCATACGCACTCAGCATGGCCCCGCGCGTCGCCAATCCGCTCAGCTCATCAACCACATTCTTCTTGCGCACCTCCAACCTGAGTACGTCCTGTCCGTCCGCGGCGATGATGTCGTGCAGGTATTGTCGCACACGCCTAAGCATCGCTTCACAGTGCGAACGCCGAGACGGCGAGAGCTGCTCACGAACGCGATCCCACTGCACCGAGAGCGGCCCGATCTGCCTCGCAACCGCCGACAACGCCTCCGTAAGTTTTTGCCGTTCCGCGAGCAACGAGAGCAATGGCTTGGGATCGTCGAGGGATACTAGCTCGCGCTGCTTCTCAACCAGCTTTTCCAGATGCCCGTAGAGCTCCACCTGCCGCTCCACCAACTCGGTGAAACGTTCGCCACTCAACAATAACTCCGCCTGAACAGCCTCACCGTCGCTGCCCTGCTCACGTGTCTCTGCTGCTGATCCGTCCATGGCGTTCTCCTCAGAACAGCTCCGATTGCTGCACCCACGCGAAATAGTTCCGCCAGTCACTGCGTGATTCAAGTTCCATCCCGCCGACGAACGTCTCGTCCGGCAATGTTTCGATAAGATAGAGCGCCCGTCGGACCGCAGCCGCAGCCTCCGCACGGTTCCCCTTGAATACCTGACAGTTCACGATCTGCGTATACGCTGCGAGCGCCGTCGTCGTGCCCTTGTAGATCCATGCCGCACGCTCGTAGTGAACGATCGCAGCGTCGTAATCACCCAACTCGAAGTGGCAGTCCGCTTGATACAATCTGGCGTGTCGCAAGTAGACCTGGTCCTGCCCCGAAAGATCGTCGCCGCGCGAGGACTCGAAGTCGGCGATCGCCAACGCGAAGAGATCCACCGCCTTGCGAAGACGGTCCTTCTGCTCGACGGCGATTCGCTCACGCTCCGCCGCAAACGTCGCCTGCTCGTAGTCACCCTTCAAGGCCAAACCACTCTGCCGGTAACAGTCCCCCAGGAGAAACCGCGCACGCACGGCACGCGCATCTTTCGGATACCGTTCCATCGCCTCCTCAAGCGCCGGAACCGCACGCTCGAAGGCGCCGTTGCGGTTCAGAAGATCGCCGAAGAGAAACAACGCATCGGCATACTCCGGCGCCTGCGGCGTGAACACGTCCGAATCGGTTAGGATCGTCTTAAGAGTCTTCTCCGCCAGATCCCCGTACTCCTTGCCCATCGCCAGATAGCAACGCGCGAGCGGAATCAACGAGCTTCCAGCGTCCGGCGTCCGCGGAAAACGCCGAAAGGCCTCCTGGTATGTCTCGACCGCGTCCTCGAACCGATTCAGAGACTGCTGCGCCTGGCCGCGATAACGCAACGCACGGGCCACAAGCGCACTCGCAGGACGAAAGCGGATGAAGTGGTCCATCGCCTCGATCGTCGCGACCAGATCGCCGCTCTCTCGTACGTGGTCGGCCGCAGTCCACGCCGCCGCCGATCGACGCCCCTCCTTCAGCGAGTCCATATCAGCGATCCGTCGCGCAACCTCCGCGGATTCCAAGAACAAGGCACGCGCTTCATCGCGCATATCCCGCCCCCCAACGCCCACGGATTGCAATCCGTCGGACTCTCCCAGCTCATCCGCTGCCGCGCGCTTCGCGCTCGCAACCGACGCCAATAGCTCCGAAAGCCGGTCCAAGAGCATCGCCCGCCGTGTCGCGCTGCCGTGCGCACCCACCTCAACCGCCAACCGCGCGAACGCGAGTGCCGATTCCAGACGCCCCTCCCGACGGAGACGTTCGCTCACCACCGTCAGCGATGCTTCGATCACACGCGGGCTCACGTGCCGATTCGGTCGCAAACGCTTGACCGACGAAATCACTTCCGCGTAACGCGCTTCGGCGGCATCGAATCGCTCCAATATCACCGACGCCTCGGCCATCCCCAGATTCGCCGCCATCGCGTACGACGGAGCGGATGTCAACGAAACAACATCTCGGAAAAACGACAGCGCCTCCGACGGCCGCTGCCGCTTGTCCAAACCAAGGACCACGTGTCCCAGAAGCCAACCCGTCCGCGCGTAGAGCGCGTCGCGCGCGCCCAGCCCATCACGCAAGAGACGCAGACGCATCTCAGCCTCATCAACATCCCCCGATCGGTACAACGAATAAGCGTCCAAGTAGTCGAACCACTCCCGCCAAGGCCCATCGCCAAACAATGGCTCTGTCCGCGCGAGCAGCTCGCGCGCTTCACCGCACCGCTTCTCGTCGCACAACAGATCCATCTCGTTCTCAACCGCCCAGGTTAGCACGTCCGGCCTGTCCGACCCGTCGGCGATCAGACCGTTCAATTCACTGTGCGTGCGCTCGCGCGGAGTCGTGAGATGTTCAAATCGCAACCGCGCCACATGCCACCGCAGATCAAGGTCAGCCGAAGGTTGAAGCGCGATT
>JAJDDU010000401.1 GCA_029260155.1 Phycisphaerae bacterium
GCGCTCGCGTGGCGATAGGCTTGAGTGCCAGCGTGGACGAGCGCCTCGGGCACACCGACGTCCAGCGGCGCACGCATGAACTTGTTGGCCCCCGACGCATACCCTCCGTCGCCGGTGATCACCGTCCCCGACGGACGGCGGATCTCCGTGGCCAGCGCCGGCGAATCGTCCATCCCGCCGAACGCCCCCTCGCCCTGACCTCTGCCGATGTACGACGTGTTGTAGTTGTAACCAGTGTACTCGTCGCTGGCGGTCATGCTCGGCCCGTCGTACGACGGACACTGCTGAACTGCCCGCCCGTCAGTGTACTGCCAGATCAAACCCGGTTGCACGCCGCCCGATTCAGTCAGAAGGGTCGTCGTATCCCAAGCAACCCACGCCCCGCGCGACATATCAAAGTACTGAGCGATGGGAAACCGATCACCATTGTCGGCCGTATAGCTGTGCATAGCCAACACGATCTGCTTCTGATTAGACAAACAAACCACACGCCGCGCCTGCTTACGCGCCTTGCCCATCGCAGGAACCAAAATGGCCAGCAGCAAAGCAACAATGGCAACAACGACAAGCAACTCGATCAGCGTAAACCCCCTCCCCCCTCGATCCCTCGCTCCCTCGCTCCCTCGTTCCCTTCTTCCCATCCCCATGTCAGTCTCCAACCACGACCTGGAACATAGCAAAGTCGCGAAGGTCGATATCGCCGTCCGCATCCGCGTCAGCCAGCGCGCACTGATCCGAAAAAGTCACCCGACAAGCCTCAAACAGCGCATAGTCGTCCAGATCAACGTCGCCGTCTTCATCAATATCGCAGAGGGGCCGCAACGCGTGCGCATAAAGAACGCCATCCACGCCCACGCTGAAGAAACGATCCTCTCCAAACGCGACCGGCCCGCTGCCGACAAGGCGGCGCAACACCGACCCCGTCGCATCGTCGAGCAGGTAAAGGTCATTCATCACTTGGTCCCCCACGAACACAACGTCGTCCGCCCAAGCAGCCGACCCCTGCCAGCCCCCGCCGGCGTCGAACGTCCACAGGGTGTTTCCGTCCGCGTCATACGCCCGCGTCCGACCGGGCCCCGCGAATCCCGCAATCGTGTAGCTGTTGCCCTGCGGATCGACCGTGGTACACGCATCTCCCCCCCCGGGGGTCTGCGTGCTCCACGTTACCCCCCCGCCGCTGCCTGCATCCACCGAGTACTGCAAACTGTCGGTTTCTTCGGAGAAGCTGAAGTCGGGAAAGAGAATCCGGTCGCCAGCATACGCGATCCCGAACGCGAACGGTGTGGAGTCGGTACGAAACGCCCCCGTCCACGATTCCGCCCCCGTGCTCGCGTCATAGGCCCGCAACGTATGCCCACTGTCCACAAAAACGAAATCGTAGATGAGATTCCGCTGCACATCGAACGCCACCGCCGCACTGCCCGAACCGCCGTCATCGGCGACCCAGCGATCGCTACCGTCACCGGCCGCCAGCGCGTAAAGTCGCGAACCCGTCGGTGCGAAAGCTCCATCCGTGTGGATGTACACCGTCTCGCCCGCCACCGTCACGGACGTGTTGACGATGACGTCCTCTGGCGCCAGTGCGCGAACCCAGCCACCGTCGCCTTCGTCGGTCGAGCCGTTGGCAGCGTTGATTTTGTAGACGGTGGCCTCCCCTCCGAGCCCACCGCCGAAGTAGACATATCCGCCGTCGTACACCGGAGAAGATGCCGACAAGAAAGCGGCGCCGTCGTACACCGGACTGCTCCAAAGCGGCGCGCCGCTAGCTGTATCGAATGCGTGAATGGCCGCGTCGCCGAGCACGAATACGGAAGTGCCACCGTGCGACACTGCCGGCTGCGTCGATCGCTTGAGATCGGACCCGGCCGACCAAGCCGCGACGGTCGCTTTTCGACGAATCTCCCCAACCCAGACGCCCGCATGCTGCGCAGTACCATGAAACTGCTGCCACGAAATATCCGGCGACACGTCGGTTACCGCATCCACTTCGCCCCCCGTCCCGGTGAGATAAACGTACTGAATCGAATCGAATCCGCTTTCAGCAAGGTCGAAACCCGTCCCCCCGCCGGATCGCTCATACAGATCAATCGCGTCCGCGACCGACACGCCGTGAAAATCGTCAACCGCAAGCGCCGGGTCCACGGGCTTGGTGAAATCCAACGGATCACCCCAGTCGCCCGCGTCGCGATCCCAACGAAAAGCGCCGGTCGGAAACATCGCGTCGGCAAAAGGCCCCGCATTGAACGCGTACCATTCGTCAGGATGACTCACGGGATCGCCAATACCGGTCGAACTCACCGCAACCGTCACCGGCTCAGAAAACACGCCGGTCGGATTGGACAAATGCAGGGCTTCCATATCCGAGCCCGCGCCAACACCACCGCCAGCCGAAAAGAAAGCATTGCCGAAAACAAGCATGTCCACCCCGAACGGATTCAACGGATCGTCCGCAACCGGCTCGTCGAAACGCAGCTTGATGAATTGCCCGGCGTTGATCGTCGTGATGACGTTGTCGCCACCGGGATCATCCAGATTGAAGACGCCAACCACTGGCGACGTTACGAACTGCGCGCCAGCAAACGGATCAAAGAATGTCTGAGTCGGACTGCCCAGCAAGGCTGCGGGATCGTCGTACAACCCGCTCGCGGTGTAGTCAGCCGATGCCCCAACAACCGCGTCCGCCCACGGGTCAGCCGACACGCCCGGGCAAGCTGCAATAGCGACAACGATGGCGCTGACCGCTACCCAACGGTGCGCGCTGCCAACGGTTTCAACAAACGACAAGTTAGTGTGCGACGTAGATTCCACGACGGCCCTCCAGGTTTTTCCCGAAGAGGGAGCTCGGCCACTGAATGCAGCATTCTGAATTCTGGATTATGAACTCTAGATTCCACAGGCATGCCCGAACCGACCCCTCGTCGGCAACTGGGACAACTGAAACTACTGGTAGGTCTTCTGACTTCCGAGCATCCGACTCCAAGCGAGCCGGTCATTCTACTAGCCGCGCCTTCTCAGCCCGATTCGTTCAGGCCAATGACATCATTGCGGCGTTCGTTCTCGGTTACAGCGGCGGGGCCGTTCCGGATTCACACCGGATTCCCTGTTTGACCCGCTTCGGCGGGTCACCTGCAAGTGCGATCCTAGTCCGCGACGCCC
>JAJDDU010000402.1 GCA_029260155.1 Phycisphaerae bacterium
GGGCAGCGTGTGGGGGCAGGCGTATCGAGCGAGCATTTCTTGCTAAGCCCGATACCGAACGCATACTTCGCTCGCGATCCGGCCGTGGTGGTTCACGATGCGGCCATCTCTTCGAAGATGCACTATCGAGAGCGTGTCCGGGAGTCGGTATTGACGCGGTCGGTGCTGGAGCATCATCCGGAGTTCAAAGACAATTTGATCACCTACGGCGGCACTTCCGAGCCGACCGAGGACCGTCCCTACACGATCGAGGGCGGCGATGTGATTATCCTGAGTCCGGAGGCGGTGTTGGTCGGGGCGAGCGAGCGCACGCGGAGCGAGACGATAGAGATGCTCGCGGGTAAGTGCTTTTCCGCGGGGCACGTGCAGCGGGTGTACGAGATCCCGATTCCGAGCGAGCGGTCGTTCATGCATCTTGACACGGTGTTTACGGTTGTCGACCGCGGCGTTGTGGTCTGGTACTCCGAGGTGATGCAGGAGGTGCAATACATCCACCGCTATGACCGGTCGGACGACGAGGACCCTGCGGGAGTGACGCGGGTGTCGGAGTCGCGTAGCTTCACGGAGATTCTCAGCGACGAGTTCGAGACGGAGTTGACGATCATCGACACTGGCGGCGGGCGGCAGCACTACGCCGCGCGCGAGCAGCGCACGGATGGAACGAACACGTTGGCGATCGCCCCCCGCGTAGCGATCACGTACGAGCGAAACGAGCGTACGACGGCTGCGCTGGAGGAGCATGGGGTGACCTGCCTGGGAATCGACGATTCGGAATTGGTGCGTGGGCTGGGCGGTCCGCGTTGCATGACGATGCCGTTGCGCCGGAGCGGGAGTGGTTGAAGATTAGAAGATCGAATATTAGAAGATTTGAAAGTGGAAACGACGGTGTTTCCTCCTTTCCTTATTGAGATGACGGAGTTGCACCAATGATCAAGGCGGTGGACCTGAGAAAAGGCAGAGCGGTGGTATACGAGGGCGACATCTACACGGTGCACGAGTCTCAGCACGTGGCCAAGGGCAACAAACGCAGTTACATGCAGACGAAGCTGAAGAACATCAAGAGCGGCGTCATGCGAGAGGTTCGCTTCACGGTGGACGAGCGTTTGGAGATTCCGTTCATCGAGTCGAAGGAGTACGAGTACCTCTATCAGGACGCCAGCGGGTACGTCCTGATGGAGTCCGTGACGTTCGAACAGATAACGATCAACGGAGAACTGTTCGGCGACGCAGTGAAGTTCCTGACCGAGAATCAGAAGATCACGCTGACGCAGTGCGGCGAGCAAATGATCTCGGCTGAGTTGCCGTTTGTCGTGGAGCTGACCGTCACGGACACGACACCCGCAATCAAGGGCGCGACGGCGACCAATCAACTGAAGGAAGCGATTCTCGACAGCGGTGCCAAGATCCGCGTTCCTCCCTTCGTCGAGAACGGCGAGCGCGTTCGGGTGGATACCCGCACCGGTGAATACATGGACCGCGCGAAATAGCCCGCCGACGCCGCCCGACGGGCAATTGAAGCGGCATTTTGGAATTGTGGCTCCGGGCGTATTCGCGAGTTGCGGTCGCGCTTGGGTTGAGAGATTTCTTGCTAGAAGTTGGGTAGACGTGACCGGCGTGCTCTCAATCTCGGCGTGAATCTGCTACAATCCCAGTGCCGTTTGGGGACCGGAGGCGGTGGTTCATTGCTGCTCGTCGGCGTGGTGCTACGGGCTGAAAAATGGGTCGTCCCTGCGCATGGTTCTACGGCGGAGGGTCTGGAGCGTGTCGGGCCTGGGTTTGAGCGTGGTGTGATCAGAGGACGGAAACGAAGATGATGCGAAAGACTTTGTTGGTTGCGACGGTTGCAGGCTGTTTGGCGGCGGTGTCGCAGGTAGCCCGCGCGGGTGGCGAGCTTGGTTCGGTTCGGGTGGCCGCGGGCTTGAATCGTCCCGTCGAAGTGACGGCTGCGCCCGGTGACACGGACCGCCTTTTTATTGTGGAGCAGAGGGGCGTCATCAAGATCCTCGATCTTAACACGGGGCTGGTGCTGCCGACGCCATTTGTGGATATCGATGCTCGGGTGAACAACGGATACACCGGCAACGGGGAGCGGGGTCTGCTGTCGATGACCTTCCATCCCAACTACTTCGTCGCGGGAGACCCCAACGAAGGGCACTTTTTCGTTCATTACAACTCGAATTCCGGGGCGACGGTGATCGAGCGGATGAAAGTGACGGCCAACGCGAACGTGGCAGACCCCAACAGCGCGTTGCAGATTCTAACTTTCAGTCAGCCGTTTTCGAACCACAACGGCGGCCAAATCGTCTTTGGTCCGTGCGACGGATATCTGTACCTCGCGTTCGGTGACGGTGGTTTGGGAAATGACCCGGGGAATCGCTCGCAAAACCTGAACCTGTTCTACGGCAAACTGCTTCGCCTCGACGTGGACAACTCCGCTGCGGGCGACCCCTACGACATTCCGCCGGACAACCCCTTCGTCGGAATCGACGGGCGCGATGAGATCTGGGCGTATGGATTGCGGAATCCGTGGCGTGTCTCGTTCGATCGCCTCAACGGGGACATTTTCATCGGTGATGTCGGACAGAACGCCCGCGAGGAGATTGACTATCAGCCGGCAAGCAGCAGCGGTGGCGAAAACTACGGCTGGCGGTGCATGGAGGCGAATCGCTGCACGGGGCTGAGCGGCTGTACCTGCTTCGACGATGCTCTAACCGACCCGATTCACGAGTTTTTCATCGGTGCGGACGGGCGGTCGATTACGGGCGGGTATGTTTATCGCGGTTGCGCGATGCCGTCGTTCCAGGGGCAGTACTTCTTCGGCGATTTCGTCAGCGGGCGCATCTGGACCTTCAAGCAAGTAAACGGCGTGGCGACCGAGCTCACCCGTCGGGATGGGGACATTAATCCGCCAGATGCCGGCGGCATCGTTAATCAGATCGCGTCGTTTGGCGAAGACGCTCAGGGCGAACTCTACGTCGTGGACCGTGGTGGTTCGACGACGGGGCAGGTCTTCAGGATTGTTCCCGAATCCGCGTTGCCGCCACCGGCGGGCGATCCGCCTGTGATCGTACACGCCGGCGAAAATGGGGCACTGTTCAGCGGCTACATCGACCCGCGGGCCGAGAGCACCAACGGTGTCGATCTCGACATGGGCCTGACCGAGATTACGGTTGATTTCAGCAAGCAGATCGTGACTGGCGAGTGCACGCTCGTTGACGCGTCGGCGTTTGCGCTGGCTGTTACGGGCGGGTCCAGCCCCAGCATTGAGTCAATCGAGACCTGTGACAATCAGCGTTTCGTCGTGAAACTCGATCAGCCCATTCCGTTGCAGGAGTGGACGACGATCATCGTGTCCGGCGTTGAGGATCTCCAGGGTCACGCCATCGTATCAGCCGGGAATCAAGGCCCGGGCGCGAATGAGGATGATCGGGTGGATGTCGGGTTCCTGCCCTGTGACGTAGATCAGAACGGCGCGGTCGAGCCCTTCGACCTGCTGCGGTTCAGACAAGTCGTCAATAACGTGTTCGTTCCGGACCAGGGCGCGGAGGAACTCTTCGTCGACACGGACCGATCCGGGTCGACGTCTCCGTTCGACCTGTTGCGATTCCGGCAGTTGATCAACGGCTTGAATCCGCCCGCTACGCAGGCGTGGACCGACGCGACGATGAACAGCCCGCAGCCGTAGTTTCCCCCGAACGTCGGCTGAAGCATTGAGCATCTCAAGAGCCCGCGCTAATATGCGTGGGCTCTTTTTTTGTTTGTTGCGCCAGGCATGACACGCTGCGCCTGTTTCTCGTTGCCGTCCGTCGGCCTACTACGTGTCCTTCCCCGTAGGTATCTCCATGTAACCCGTCACGGTCGTCCGGTTGTGCGATCTCGAACAGCTACTCAAGCGCGTTTGACGGGCAACTGGCAGCTGGTTTCGAAGTGTTCGTAGCCGTGTGCAAACGGCCGTCCGTTCCAGGCCTCGAACGCGGGCTGATCGTCCGGGACAAAACCGCTCCGCGGTAGCCATGTGCCAAACAGCCAGTCGATTGTGCGCTGTACCAATTGAATGTCCCCGCGAACAGCAACGTCGGCCACCAGCATGGAAGGAAACTCAAACCGGCCGATTTCTCCCTCAGGGCGAAAATCGAACCGGCTGTCATCAACCACCACTGCGACGTCGTACCGGCAATCCTCAAGCGCAACGATTTCAGGGTCTTCCCGCATATAACCAAGCCATGCACCGTCGGCGAGACCACGCTGCTCGGCCCAATCCACCAACCGATTGCAAGCGTCCAAAACTGCGCTCGAGTTCGATTGATACGGATCGAGAACACGAATGTAAGCAACGGTTCGGGCGGGCAGATCGCGCATCCTTACCTCAAAGCCGTCCGGATTCGCTCCCACGGGTAGTCGAGTAAGGGCCGGCCCGTTTTCGTAGATGGCCATCGCGGATTCGAATTCTTCTCGCTTTGATGCGCGGAACTCATCGACGTCAAACGCGCTCGGTGCCGCACCGTATCGACTCTTGAAGCTACGAGAAAAACCCGATGACGAAGAGAAGCCGCACTCGAGCGAAATCTCGGTCAACGAACGGCCCGGAGCATGCGACATCAAGTACAGTGCTCGCTCCAATCGTAGACGTTTGACGAATTGGCTCAACGTCTCGCCCAGCAGCAATCGGAACACGCGATGAAAATGAGACGGTGAAAAGCAGGCGACTTGCCCAACGTCTTCCAGCTTCAGATCACCATCTAGCAATCCGGGGGGGAACCACAAAATGGAAACGCTTAGCGGGTTTCAAGACGTGCATGACCTGCAGGCGACCATCAAAGGGCGCGGAATTGCCACAGTGAAAGAAGCGGACGCTGCGACCAACGGTCCGGAGAGTTCCATGATCGTCGATCCGGACGGCAATGC
>JAJDDU010000403.1 GCA_029260155.1 Phycisphaerae bacterium
GCGCATGTCTTGCTGTGTCTTCAACCACTCGCGCTGCACCGCGTCGAACAGCGGCATGGTGCGGTCGTCGCGGAGGAAGGCGGACCATCGCGCGCGCAGCATCCGCCGCAGCTTCTTCGTCTGCTCGGCATCCAGTTCGTAGCGATCGGACGCCTGATCCGCCCAGCGATCGAGCAGGCTATCGATGGCTTGGCCCCTAAACCAATTGGTATCCGGCGGGGCTTGCCGTTGTGCAGTTGCACTATCTGCGCCAGCCGTTGCGCGCGGCGACTGGCCGGGAACGGCCAGGAGCAGGCATATTGGGATGGTACATACCAACGGTCTCGACTCCAACGCTTCACAGCGGCGTAGGATTGTACAGCATTGAGGTCAGTCGGTCGCCCGTTTTGCCGATACACAACGCATAGGTTTCTCTGCAAGAAAGGCGCCAAGTGTCGGATTCAGTCGTTCTCAGCATCGTAATACCCACCCACAACCGGCTCAGTCGCCTGTGCCGCTGCGTTTCTCAGGTGCGGTGCAATGTTTCGGTCCCCCATGAAATCGTGGTGGTGGACGGCGGCTCGACCGACGGCACGCGAGAGTTTCTTGCAGGCGACGGGAACCTGCACGTCATTTTGGAGCAGGAGCGTGAGGGCGCGGTCCGGGCGTTCAACAAGGGGTTTCGCGCGTCCAAGGGCCGGTACGTGATGTGGCTCAACGATGACGCGTATCCGCTGCCGGGCAGCGTGGAGTCGGCCATCGAGACCATCGAGCGTCACGACGAGGTAGGCATGGTCGCGTTTTACCACGATTGGGATCGCAAGAACAACGTGCTCGACAGTGTGGAGTTCGAAGGCCGATCCTATTCGATCTACAACGTTCGCGGTTATCCGTACGCCAACTTCGGTTTGCTGAGACGATCGCTGCTTCGCGAGATCGGTTTCGCCGACGAGCGTTACTACTTCTTCGGGTTCGATCCCGACCTGTCACTGAAGGTGCAACTCGAAGCCGGCTTGGAAGTGATCGGTTGCCCCGAGGCGCTGATTCAGCACGAAGAATTCCACGACGCCCGCAAGCTTGACGACCTGCCGGTCGGTAAACAAGACAATCTGAAGCTCTTCGCCAAATGGAACCTGCCCGCGCCTGGCACCTATCCCGACCCCGCCGCAGCCTATCACGCCAAGCGTCGCATGCTGGAGCGCAAATCAGACGCCCGCGAGCCCCTGGTCGCGCACTGACCGTCCGACCTCGTCCCACGTCTTCCGTTGCGTCCGGCGCATCCGCGCCCATAATGACCCCGTGCTTGTTGGATAATGAACCGCGCGCGGTGGTAGCAGCGTATGGCTTCGGATGTCGAACAACTTCACGATCGGGTGTTGGCCGGGCTGGAGTCCGACGAACCGGGCATCTTGGCCGGGGCGGTGGAGGACGTGCGCGCAGCCGACATCGCGGAGGTGCTTGACCTGCTTGAGGACGAGCATCGCTCGCAGGTCTTGTACAGCCTTCCTCCGCGCACCACAGCCGAAGTGATTGTGCTGCTCGATGATGCTGTTCGCGGCGAAGTAGTCGAGGATCTCGATGAAGCCAGGCTGAGCGAGTTTGTCGCGGAAATGGCGCCCGACGACGCAGCCGACGTCATCGGGGACCTACCGTTCGAGCAGTTCGACGGAGTCCTGGACAACATCTCCCGCGAGCAGTCGGACCAGATCACCGAACTGCTAAGTTATGAGGAGACGTCGGCCGGCGGGATCATGAACCCTCGGATTCTGTCGCTGCTCCCCAGCGCCACGGTGGGCGAAGCCATCGAGCGGGTGCGCGCGTTCGCTGCGGATGAGGACGCTCACTACGTTTACATTGTCGATGAAAAACACAGGCTTGTCGGGATCGTGCCACTGCGTCGCTTGGTGGTCAACAATCCCGCGACGCGGCTGGACCGCATCGCCGATCATCAGCCCGTGACCGTAGACGTGGACGAGGATCAAGAAGAGGTCCTGCACGCGATTCAAAAATACGACGTGGCTGCGGTTCCGGTGGTCGATTCGACGGGCAGGCTGCTCGGTTGCATCACGTACGACGACGTCATGGACGTTGCGGCAGAGGAGGCGGACGAAGACATCTACCGCATGGCCGGCACGGACGCAGCCGAGTTGGAGACGCACTCCGCTGTTCGTGCGGCGCGCGTTCGGATGGTGTGGTTGGTGCCGTGCATCTTCGGCACGCTTGCAGCTGGTGGCGTGATCGCGATGTTCCGCGACTCGTCGCTCAGCCCGACGCAATTGATGGCGCTGGTGACGTTCATTCCGATGATTGCCGCGACGAGCGGCAACGCGGGGATTCAAACGTCGACCATCGTGCTGCGCGGTCTCGCGACGGGCGAGCTCGCGTCGGCGAAACTGCAATGGGTATTCGCCCGCGAGGTGCGCATCGCGATTTTCGTCGGGTTGCTGTGCGCCTTCGTGACGGCCGTGTTGAGTTGTGTGCTGCTGGTCGTTCTGCGGTATCGCGGCTACGAGTTGGCCATTGCGGAGGATGTTCAGCCGCTGCTGACGGGGTGCGCCGTAGGACTCGGGATGCTCTGCGCGATTGCGGAGTCGGTGGCACTGGGGATCACGCTACCGTTTCTGTTTCGGCGGATCGGGGTCGATCCTGCGATCGCTTCGGGTCCGTTGATTACGTCGGCGAATGATCTGCTGAGCGTGGCGGTGTATCTTGGGATCGCGCTTGCGATTCTGACGTAGCTGCACAAAGAGGAGGCGGAGGTCACACTCGTTCGTCGGGTCCGAAGAGGCGTTTGTAATCGTCTTGGCAGAACCGGTCGGTCATGCCGGCGATGTAATCGCAGATGACGCGGTGGGGGCCCTGGCTGTCGATGCGTTTGGCGAAACGTGCGGGGAGCATGGCGGGGTTCTGCACGTAGGCCGCGAAGAGTCGCTCGATGACGCGGCGCGCGTTGGCATCCATGCTCACCACCTTGCGATGGCGGTACACCCTTTCAGCCAGGAATCGCTCCATCTCTCGAACGTGAATTAGGAAGCCTGAGGAGAAGTCGACGGCGGGATCGGCTGCGCGACGCACATCGTCTATGTTGGTCAAACCGCTGTTGCGCAATCGCCGTTGCGTTTCAGTCGTGCAGTCGCAAACCAACCGATCGATGAGGGCGTCGAGAATCGGGCGGCGGATTGCGAAGAGGTTTGCTGTCGGATGTTGATCGCGAACGGGAGCGGCTGCTTCAGTCCATACGCGGAGGTCTTCGAGTTCGGCCGGTCCGATGAGGTGTGCACCGAGGGCGTCTTCTAAATCGTGGCAGTCGTAGGCGATGCGGTCAGCGACGGAAACGAGCTGGGCTTCGATGGACGGGAGCGGTCCGGAAGCGAGCAATTCTGCGACGTCAACGCCACCGGCTGTTTCGGGGGCGGGGCGGTCGAACGTGGAAGTGTGTTTGATGAGTCCTTCGCGGAGCTCGAAGGAGAGGTTTAGCCCGCGGAAGGCTGGATAGGGATGCTCGAGGTAGTCGACGACACGCAGAGTGTGGGCGTTGTGTTCGAATCCTCCGGCGCCGGCCATCAACTCGGCCAGTGTTGCCTCGCCGGCATGGCCGAAGGGCGGGTGGCCGAGATCATGGGCGAGTGCGATGGCTTCGGCCAGTCGGCTGTTGACGTCGAGGATGCCTGCGAGTCGTCGGGCGATTTGGGCAACCTCAAGCGTGTGGGTAAGGCGCGTGCGGAAGTGGTCGTGCTCGTCGGTGACGAAGACTTGGGTCTTGTACTGCAAGCGTCGGAGCGAAGTGCTTGCGAAGATGCGTTGGCGATCGACATCGAACGGGTCGCGCGAGGCGTCGAGCAATTCGGCATGCACGCGGCCTCTGCTGTGGCTGGGATGGGCGGCGTAGGGTGCCAAAGTGCTTTCGCTCGTGATCCGCACTGCACGGGCTCCGAATGTTCCGTCAGCTTCTCAGCCCGCTCTTTGCGGCCTGTTCGGTGAGTTGGGTGTGCAAGTCGTCGAGTGACTGGGGGACGACGCGCGTATCGCCGATGACGGCCATGTAGTTGGTGTCGCCGCTCCATCGCGGGACGATATGGGTGTGCACGTGGCCGGGTAGGCCCGCGCCGGCGCAGCGTCCCAGGTTGATCCCGACGTTGAACCCTTGCGGATGCAGGACGTCGGTTAGGAGGCCGACGGCGTCGCGTGTCGCGCGGGTCATGTCAATGAGGGTGTCGTCGTCGAGAGCGGCGAGTTCGCCGACATGCTCAGCCGGTGCAACGAGCAGGTGTCCGTTGGTGTAGGGGAAGCGATTGAGCACGACCATGCAACGGGACGTTCGCCAGACGACGCGGTTCTCCTGATCGCTGTCCGGCTGACCCCAGTATCCGCAGAGGAAACAGCCGTCGTCCTTGGCGTCCGGGCTGAGGGAGCGAATGTACTCCATTCGCCACGGAGCCCACAGACTGGCGTTTTCCTCGGCCATTGCTGCTTCCAAATATCGCGTTTGAGACCGCCGCCAATTTAACGCTCCTGGGCGCAAGGCACAAGCGAATCGGCTGGTTTGCATTCTGGGGGCGGCCTACTACCATAGCGGGATGATGAGACGAATACCTGAATTTGTGTGCGCGGTTGGGGTGGTCTGCCTGCTGGTCGCGGGGTGCAACGATGAATCTCGGGAAGTTGGGAAGCAGATTCGTCATCACGTGGTGGCGACGGTGGTCGATCAAGGCGTGACGCTGGATCAGGATGCCGGCCCTCGGGAGGTTATCTTCGTCTTGCTCCGTGCGATCTACGACGATTACGCTGCGGGCGAGGATTCTGCACTGCGCGAGGCCGCGTTCGATCGGCAGCTTGCGCTGTGCGCGCCGGACCATATTTTCGCGCGGGCGGCGCGCAAGAGCTTCGGCCGCGACGAGAGCGTTCAGCGACTGGTGTGGCGATGGGGTCCTGTGCTCGGACACTACCGGGAGGGTTTTCCATCGGATTTGGCGTCGGCGCGCAAGCGTCTGGTGCTGGCGCATCGGACGAAGGACGAGTCGGGGGTTGTCGAACGGGCGCGCGTCGAGTTGGAGCTGGCTTCACCGGATGGCAATGCAAATGCCTCGGTGGTTGCGCAGTTTCAGTTGGTGCGGGAGTCCGGATACATGCGGGTGTCTCAGGTGGGATTTGTGAAGGGGCGTCGTCACATCGTCACTGCATCCGTTGTGCGGCCTGAGAGCGCCGATGCAGGGTAGAGCAACGATGCGGGTTCGCGTTGGAGCGGGGTCATGGAACCTGAAACGATCGTTGTCAAAGGCGCGCGCGAACACAACTTGCGGGACATCGAACTTGAGTTGCCGCGCAATCAGCTCATCTGCTTTACGGGCGTGTCGGGTAGCGGCAAGAGCAGCTTCGCCTTTGACACGCTGCACGCCGAGGGGCAGCGACGCTATATCGAGTCGCTGAGTTCGTATGCCCGGCAGTTCATGGGGCAGCTCACCAAGCCGGATGTCGACCTGATCACCGGTCTCAGCCCGACGATCTCAATTCAACAGAAAGCAACGGGCTGGAACCCGCGGAGCACCGTGGGCACCGTCACCCAGATTCACGATTATCTGCGGGTGCTGTTCGCGCGGGTTGGGAAGCAGCATTGCACGCAGTGCGGCCGGGCCATCACCGCTCAGACGCGGGATCAGATTCTGGGGCAAGTAATGTTGTTGCCCGCGAGATCGAAGATCGTCATGCTCGCGCCGATCGTTCGGCAGCAGAAAGGCGAGTACCGCGATTTGTTCGAGGACATGCTCAAACGCGGGTACGCCCGGGCACGGGTCAATGGTCAACTCGTCAGTCTGAGCGATGATCCGATGTTAGACCGCAACGCCAAGCACGACATCGAAATCGTGGTGGACCGCGTCACGCTCAGACCCTCAGCCAAGTCACGCGTGGCGGAGGCGATCGAAAATGCGCTCGAATTGGGCGAGGGGACGCTGATCGTTCAAACGGCAGACGATTCAGTGCGTGGGCGGAGTAAGTCGCGAAAGAGGGGCGACTTGCTGCTCTCGTCTCAGTATGCCTGCACGCATTGCAACATCAGCTTTGCGCCGCCGTCTCCGCAGATGTTCAGTTTCAACTCGCCGACCGGTATGTGCCAGTCATGCGACGGCATTGGGACGCGATTCGATTTCGACCCGGAGCTGCTGGTGCCCGATCCCCGCAAGTCGTTTGTTGGGTTGGCGGTCGCTCCAATGCGGACGCGGATCGGGAAGTGGCGGCGGCACATCTACAAAGCCGTGGCCGAGGAACTGGGCGTCGAGCTGACAACTCCGTGGAAGAAACTGCCCAAGAAGGCGCAGCACGCATTGCTGTACGGAACGGGCGACAAACACCTGACCTATGAATGGCGATGGTCGGGCGGCATCTGGCGGCACGGCGGGACGTTCGATGGTGTGATCGCTGAACTGCGCGAGAAATACCGCAAAGCCCGGGCGACCTTTGTTCGGGCGTACTACGAGAAGTACATGCGTCGTTCGCATTGCTCGGATTGTGACGGGGCGCGGCTGAATAGCCAAGCGCTCGCGGTGAAGCTGGATGGCCGGACTATTCGGGATTGTGTGGGGATGTCCATTGCCCAGGCGGTGGAGTTCTTTGAAAACGTGCGACTGAGCGCGACTGAGCAGTTTATCGCTGAGGAAGTGCTCAAAGAGATTCGCGCCCGATTGCAGTTCCTCGTTGATGTCGGCCTGCATTATCTCACGCTGGAGCGGACGGCTCCGACATTGTCGGGCGGGGAGTCGCAGCGCATTCGTCTTGCGTCTCAGATCGGCTCGGGGCTCGTGGGTGTGTTGTACATTCTCGACGAGCCGAGTATCGGTTTGCATGCGCGCGACAATCAAAGGCTGTTGGACTCGCTGCTGAGACTGCGTGACATGGGCAACACTGTAATCGTCGTCGAGCACGATGAAGAGACGATGCGAAGTGCGGACACGATCGTAGACTTTGGTCCTGGTCCGGGCGTCAAAGGCGGGCACGTCGTCGCGGTGGGGACATTGGACGAGATTCGCAAGTCGAAGTCGTCCGTCACGGGGAAGTACCTCAGCGGCCGCGATGAGATCGAAGTCCCCGCGCAACGTCGAGAGGTGTCTCGGCGATGACTGAGGAAGCAAGACAATTGCACGTCGCAGCGCTGCGCGATCGTCGAATGCAGGTCTTCTTGACCCAAGCACGCGGATTCGTTCGTAACGGACAGTTGCTGCGTCAGGCAGTGGATCGCGCCCTGAGGATGAAAGCACGGAATTGCGCAAGGACGAGAGGTGCCTTGATGGACGACGCATTGGTGGATACGTTGCAACAAGTCACGGACGCGCTGGAGCAACTCGGCCTCCCGTACGCTGTGACGGGGTCGGTGGCCAGCAGCATGTATGGGGAAGTCCACTCGACGGTTGATGCCGATTTGATTCTCATCGCTGCGCCGGAGAGCGCAGGGCGATTGTCCACGATGCTCGGCTCGCGGTTCTACGCGCCGGAGGACATGCTCACCGATGCGGCGCGTAACATGACGATGACAAACGTTGTCGACAATCGCCAGGGCCTCAAAGTTGATTTGTCTTTTGTCGGCGATGATCCGTTCCTGCGTTCGGTCATGCAGAGGCGGACGCGTCAATCCATCGGAGTAAGTCTGCCGGAGTTCTGGGTGGTCACGCCGGAAGACGTGATTCTGATGAAACTGATCTGGCGCAGGGAGTCGCAATCAACCAAGCAATGGAACGACGCGCTCGGTGTCGTGCGCGTGCGGGGCGCGCGACTGGACTGGAAGTACCTTTTCGATACTGCCCACACATTGGGCGTCGCGGACGAACTGACAAGGCTCCGTGACGAGGGGGGCGTTTGACCGATAATGGGGAAGAGGCGATCACAGAAGGGGGTTCCTGCTCGACAACACGTCGACAAAGGTCAAGCACTGCAGTGGTTGACTGTGCGCGGCGCGCGTCAGAACAATCTGAAAAATGTCGATGTTGACATTCCGCTGGGGCGGTTTGTTTGTGTTACGGGGGTGTCGGGGAGCGGGAAGAGTTCGCTGGTCAATGATATTCTGCGGGAACAACTGACGCACGATCTGAACTTCGCGGAGAAAGTGGATCCTGGGGACCATGACGAGATTCTTGGGAAAGAACACCTCGATAAAGTCGTCGACATCGATCAGACGCCCATCGGTCGGACGCCGCGGTCGAATCCGGGGACGTATATCAAAGTCTTCGATCAGATTCGGGACCTGTACTCCAAGCTGCCGGACTCGAAGGTTCGCGGTTACAAACCGGGTCGATTCAGTTTCAACGTAGCCGCCGGTTCCAAGGGCGGGGGGCGATGCGAGGCGTGCGAGGGCAATGGAGCCAATAAGATCGAAATGGACTTCCTCGCCGACGTCTGGGTGACTTGCCCCGTATGCCGCAGTCACCGGTTCAGTCGCGAGACGCTTCAGATCCTCTTCAAGGGCAAAACGATCGCAGACGTTCTCGAAATGGACGTGGCCGACGCGCTCGAGCACTTCAGTCAGATTCCGAAGATCGCATCGATGCTCCAAACGCTACACGACGTCGGCCTGGACTACATCAAGCTGGGCCAGTCGTCGACAACACTGTCCGGCGGCGAAGCTCAGCGCATCAAGCTGGCGCGCGAGCTCGTCAAGAAATCCACCGGGCAGACACTTTACCTGCTCGACGAACCTACGACTGGACTGCACTTCGATGACATCAAACGTCTGTTGGCTGTCCTGCACGGGTTCGTGGATGGCGGGAACAGTGTGATCGTCATCGAACACAATCTCGACGTTATCAAGACCGCGGATTGGGTTATCGACCTCGGCCCCGAAGGAGGAGAAGACGGCGGGCGCATCGTGGCGGAGGGGACGCCGGAAGACGTGGCGGCCGTGGCGGAGAGTTATACGGGGCAGGCATTGGGGAATGTGCTTGGAATCCGGAAAAGGGATCGAGGGAACACGGGATCGAGGGAACGAGGGGGGAAGCAGCGTGCGCGGCGGGGGAGACTGCTTGATGAGATCACCGTGGTTGGGGCGAAACAACACAACCTCAAAGACATCAGCGTTTCGATTCCGCGTGGTAAATCAACCGTGTTCTGCGGTCCTTCGGGGAGCGGGAAGAGCAGTTTGGCGTTGGATACGGTTTATGCTGAGGGGCAGCGACGATACGTTGAGTCGCTCAGTTCGTATGCGCGACAGTTCTTGGGGCAAATCGAAAAACCGCGTGTGGATCATGTCCATGGCCTGTCGCCGGCAATCGCCATTGAGCAGAAGTCCGCGAGCAAGTCGCCGCGATCCACCGTTGGGACTGTCACGGAAATCTACGACTATATGCGCATTCTGTGGGCGCGTCTGGGCATGCCACACTGTCCGAAGTGTCGCGTTGCCATTGGGACTCAAACCAGTGACGAAATCGTCGAGCGTATCATGGGGCTTGGCGAGGGGACGCGGGCGTTGCTGTTGGCACCGATCGAACGCACTGGGCAGGAGTCGTACGAACAACTCTTCGAGCGTGAACGGGCCAATGGGTTCACGCGCATTCGGGTCGATGGCACGGTGTATGGGCTTGACGAGACGGTTTCCGTGAATCGGCGGCGGCGTCACGATGTGGAACTTGTGGTCGATCGCATCGTGGTCAAGGCGAAGGGACGCTCGCGACTGGCGGACAGTGTCGAGCAGGCGCTGGCACTCGGCCGGGGCGTTCTCAAGGTGCAGATTGTCGACGCGAAGGGCGATTCGCCGGTCGACGCCACGGAGCATCGGTTTTCGCAGATTCACTCCTGCGAGAAGTGTGGTCGGAGTTACGACGAGCCGACTCCGCATCATTTTTCGTTCAACAGCCGTCTTGGCTGGTGCAAGTCGTGCGAAGGACTGGGGATTCAACGCGGAGCAAGTCCGGCTGCGATCGCCGTGCATCCGAATCGTTCGATCCTTGATGGGGCGCTGGCCGGTTGGGAAAACGCGCGGACGAATCCCGCGATGATCGCGACGCTGACTGCGGTGGCGAAGCACATCGGGTTTGATCCGGAGACGCCGTGGTGTGCGTTGTCTGAAGCGCATCAATTGGGAATCCTCCAAGGATGTGGTGGAGATTGGATCGAACTGCCGCGAGTCAGCGCGAGGAAAAAGACGCACGGATCGCAATTTGGGGGGTTCGGCGGGATGCGATTTCGGTGGAGGGGATTCTTCCCGGCGATCGATCGGGCGACGCGAGCAAGTTGGAAGTATCGCAAGCGTTTGGAAGAGTTGGTTACCGACGTGCCGTGCGAGGGGTGTGCGGGGTCGCGTTTGCGTCCGGAGTCGCGATTCGTCGTGGTGGGCGGCGAGCCGATTGAGGAGATATGTCGTCAGCCGCTGCCGAAGGTGTTGAAGTTCTTCAAGACGCTCAAGCTGGACCGGCGAGAGAAGCGGATCGCGGGAGAACTCTTGCACGAGATCACCTCGCGGATGCAATTCCTGCTGGACGTCGGCTTGGATTACATGACGCTGCAACGATCCGCGCCGACGCTTTCGGGCGGCGAGTCGCAACGCATTCGCCTCGCCTCACAGATCGGCAGTGGGTTGACCGGAGTGCTGTACGTGCTTGACGAGCCGACGATCGGCCTGCACGCGCGTGACAACGCCCGACTGGTGGCTGCGTTTGGGAGGCTTCGCGATCTGGGGAACACGCTGATCATTGTGGAGCACGACCGGGACGTGATCGACCACGCCGACCATGTTTTGGACTTCGGACCTGGCGCGGGCGTCGACGGTGGTCGCGTGGTGGCTGAAGCGGCGCCGAAGGCGTTGCGGAAGAAACGGGCATCGCTGACCGGCCGATATCTGTCGGGCGCGGAGAACATTCCAGTGCCCTCGAATCGCAGGCCGGTGCATGAAGGCGGCGCGAAGCGCGTGCCGGAGCAGTGGCTGGAGGTCAAAGGCGCGCGTCACAACAATCTCAAAGAAATCGACGTTGCCTTTCCGCTTGGCAGGTTCGTCGCGGTGACGGGCGTATCGGGCAGCGGCAAGAGCTCTGTGGTTTCGGACACGTTGTACAACGCGCTCGCCGTTCGCATTCATCGGGCGCGTCTGCTGGCCGGCGGTCACGAGCGTATCGTGGGGGCGGAGTATATCGACAAGGTCATCAACGTGGACCAGTCGCCGATCGGCAGCAGTCCCGCGAGCAATCCAGCCACCTACACCGGGCTGTTCGATTTAGTACGCGAGCTGTTCGCCAAGCTGCCGGACAGCAAGGTTCGCGGATTCTCAGCCAATCGTTTCAGCTTCAACCGCCCAGGTGGCCGATGCGATGCGTGCGTCGGAATGGGTCAGCAGTGTATCGAGATGCACTTCTTGCCGGACGTCTGGATCGAATGCGAGAACTGTGGCGGCACGCGCTACGTCCACGAGACGCTCGAAGTCAAATACAAGGGCAAGCACATCGCCGACGTGCTGCGCATGCGCGTGACCGAAGCGCGCCGGCACTTCAAGAGCATTCCGAAGCTCAGACGGATGCTGGACATGCTCGACGACGTCGGGTTGGGATACGTCCAACTGGGTCAGTCCGCGCCAACGCTCTCGGGCGGGGAGGCTCAGCGTGTCAAACTGGCGACGGAACTGGGCAGGCCGTCGACGGGAAAGACGTTGTACATCCTCGACGAGCCGACCACGGGACTGCACTTCGACGATCTCAAGAAGTTGCTCGGCGTGCTGCATCGACTGGTGGATACCGGCAACACCGTCGTCTGCATTGAGCACAACCTGGACGTCATCAAGACTGCCGACCACGTCATCGACATCGGTCCCGAAGCGGGCGCAGCCGGCGGAACCGTCGTGATCGCCGCATCGCCGGAGCAGGTGGCTGCGCACAGGAAGTCGCATACCGGCGCTGCCCTGAAACCGGTGCTGGCCGCCGGGCCGCTTGTCGAACGCGAGGTATTCGACGCGAATTCACAAGCCGCAGCCGAACGGGAACTGGACGGGCCGGTAGCGCTGGACGCCGAGTCCGCCGCGGAGACTCAGATGCCCTGGCAGGTTGATGGCCGCCGATGGCACACGGTTAGACATCTGGATCGTTCGGGCAAACCGGTCGCGTGGGATCCCGACGTGCTGAAGTGGCTGGTCGAAACGATCGAGAAGTCGGGCGCGTTCGCGCCGACCGACTGGAACGACCGCGCTCGCGTCGAGATTCGGGCGCTGGGCACGCAGTCGTCCATGTGGTTCGCCCACTTTCGGACGGGTGGGCGCGAGTTGCTCGATATCAGCCTGCGCACACCGGCACGCCAGTTCGACAACAAGGCGATGGTTCGATCGCTCAACGTAAAATCGCTGGACGAACGAACCGATCTGCCGATCTATGGGCGGGAGTCGCGCGTTCAGCTTCGAGCGTGCGGACGCAACTTCGACGACACGCGCATCTGCCTTCGCGACTTCAAAGACGTGGACAAGCAGGCTTTTCGCGACGTGCTCAAGAGCACAGCGGCCGCGTACCTCGAGATGATCGCCGAGCACAAAACCGACCCCGTTAAAGGACAGCCGTGGAAGACGGACGGTCGGAAATGGCACTTGTCGCAGCAGAACATTAACGCCCAGAATAACATTCGCTGGAAACCGCAGTTGATCTTGGAACTCGTCGGCAGGATTTCCAAGCTGGACTCCGACATCGAGTTTGACTGGACGGGCAAGATCGGCATCGGTCTGAAACGAAAGGGTGAGTCTAGGGTGCTGGGCAAGATCGTCACCAACATGGGTCCCGGTCTGCGCGTCGGAGTGCGCACCCCGAGGGGTGGTTTCACGCCGGTCCAGATCGAACGCCTCGGGGCATCCCCGCAGATCCGACCCCATCGCGATCACGATCAGATCGACTTCTGGATCAAGTCGCTCAAAGAATGCGACGCCGATCAGTTCGGCGCGATCCTGGAGAGCACCCGGGACGATGGGAGTGACTTCGCATGACTGAGCTCGTGCCCAACCGGCTACTCTTCGACTTCGAGTTCCCGCTGCGCTACCGCAAAAAGGCGCCGCCGATCGACGGGCAGCTCAGCGGCTGGACCGACAAGGAACTGCTCCCGCCGTTAGTATTGCTCGAAGACCGTGAACCGTTCGCGCCGATCTGGGCATGCTGGAACGAGACAGGCCTGTTCATCGGCTGTTGCGTCGAGGGCAAGAGTCAGCCGTTGCGTTGCGATCCGACAACGTTCTGGAAGGGCGACAATCTCCGCCTGTGTACGGACATGCGCGACGCACGACAGAACAAACGCGCGACGCGTTTCTGTCAGCAGTTCTTCTTTCTGCCGACCGGTGGCAAAGGAAATGCCGCAGTGGCCGGTTCGGCGAAAATCCACCGGGCACGTGAGGACGCGCCGCTTCATTCTTCTGAACGCGGGTCACATCGAATCGTGGTCGCATCGTCGGTTGTCACGGATCAGTACACCCTCGAAGCCCATATCCCCGCAGCCTGTCTCGCAGGTTTCGATCCCGCGGAGCACAGCCGGATCGGCTTCTACTGCATGCTCGAAGACCGTGACTTGGGTCAGCAATTCCTCACAGTCGGGGACGATCTCAACTGGCACGTCGACCCCTCCACATGGGCGACCGTCGTCTTGGCCCGATAAGCACGCCTCCCTGTGCGCATCACGCTTACGATCTGAAGTGGTCGTTTCCGGAGGTCGACAATTCCGATGGAAGTGTATTCGTACTGCGGGGGAAGTGTACGCATGGGCGTGAAGACCGAAACCAACACCAGCAGCCGCACGCTTGAATCAGCGTGCGCGCGAAATGTGTCCGTGGAGTTACACCAGTCCGGGGCGGACGATGAGGTTCTGGTCGCGTTCTCCCGGCTACTCGACTTGGATGTGCGCAACGTGTACTTGGACAAGCCCAAGAGTCGCGGTACGCCGCTCGCGTTCGGTCAGGGCAAAGTCGTCGACGTTCACCTGAGCTTAGCGGGGGACCGGTATGTCTTCCGTGCGCGTGTGACTCAGCCGGTGTGCACCGTCAAGTTGAACGCATCGACCCGGGTGCGTGGCATGTCTCTCTCTCGGCCTACGGTGCTCGATGACGGGCAGCGACGAGAGGACTTTCGGGTATCGCTCGCATCGATTGATCCGGTCGACGTTCATTTTCATACGTTTGACACGGGCAATGTGAACAGATGTCAGGTAGATGCCGAGCGTTTCCGCGGACAGCTGATCGACTTATCCCGCGGCGGTATCAGTGTACGCGTGGCGGTGGAAGATCGCGCGACGCTCCGTGTTGACGAGCAGTTCTTTGTTCATTGTCGTTTCCCAGATGATGTGGGAGAGATTACCATGCTAGCGCAAGTCGCCCACGTGCGTAGTATCGTGCATGGCGAAGCCGTGCGCGCCGGACTCCGGTTTCTCCCGTGGTGCCAGTCGTTTACCGCGCCACACCACGAGACCATCGCTCGGTTCAGCATCGATCAGCAGCGACGCAGCATTCGCCGCGTCCGGTGACCCTGCGTTGCCGCAGCACACGCCCTGCCAAGATTGCCTTTTCAGCGCGGACACGCTACACAGTCGTCCCAGGGAATGGCGCCGCTGCCTCCCCGATCAGTACAGGAATCACGATGCGGGTGTTCGTCAAGCGTGACATCGACGGTTTCTTCGGGTTGTTCATCGACAACCTCGTGCAGCTCCTGCTCATCGTCACGCTCTGTGGCGGGCTGTGCGGGATGCACGGCGACGACGCCCGTTTCGTCTTTGCGCACATTCTCCCCGGCGCCGCGGTCTCCATTCTGATCGGAAACATTTTCTACGCATGGCAGGCGCATCGCCTGGCAAAGCGCGAGAACCGCGACGACGTCACTGCGCTTCCTTACGGAATCAACACGCCTTCGCTCCTGGTTTACGTGTTCTTCGTCATCGCTCCGGTGTATCGCCGCACGGGTTCCGCTGAGGCTGCGTGGGGCATGGGCATACTGGCGTGCGCGGGCAGCGGGGTCATCGAGTTCTTCGGCGCATTTGTTGCGGGGTGGGTCCGCAGGCATACGCCGAGGGCCGCGCTCTTGTCGACCCTTGCGGGCATCGCGGTGGGGTTCATCGCGATGAAGTTCGCGTTGGAGATTTTCGCGACTCCGATGGTGGCGATGTTGCCAATGGCGATCGTTCTACTGACCTATTTCGGCAAGGTGCGCATGCCACTGGGACTCCCCGGCGGCCTGGTGGCCATCGTCGCGGGCAGCGTGGTGGCGTGGAGTCTGCCCGACGCGTGGCTGGCGAAGCCGATGGTAGCGGCGGCGGTCAGCGATGCCTGGTCCCAAAGAGGGATTCATCTGCCGATGTGGGCGGGTGACACGCTGTGGCACGCGCTCTCGCAGCCGGTCGGAGAATGGATCGGGTTCGTCTCGTTGATCGTGCCGATGGGCCTGTTCACGCTGGTGGGCAGTCTCCAGAATATCGAGTCCGCAGAAGCCGGCGGCGACAGCTACGACACGCGCTCCTCGCTCGCGGTCAATGGCATTGGCACGCTGGTCGCAGCCTGCTTTGGTAGCTGCTTCCCGACAACGCTCTACATCGGTCATCCGGGGTGGAAAGGGCTTGGCGCCCGCGCGGGGTACTCGACGCTCAACGGGCTTGCGATCACGTTTATTTGCCTGACCGGGACCGTCGCGTTAATCAACAGCGTTGTCCCTCTCGAAGCCGGCATCGCGATCGTGTTTTGGATCGGCATCGTCATCACTGCGCAAGCGTTCCAGGCAACGCCGCGCGAACATTCCCCCGCCGTTGCCATCGGGCTGTTTCCCGCCATCGCAGCCTGGGGGGCGACGGTCATGTGGGGCGCCTTCATTGCCGCGCAGCTTGTCCCAGCCGCGGCACACGGCCTTTCGCCCCCGCCGCTCATCCCGGTCGGCGCTGCCACCACGATGCAGTCGCTCTTGGAACTGGACCATCCTGATGCTGGCCGGATGTCGATGGTGAGCGGTTTTCTCATTCACGGCCTGAACATCATGGAGCGAGGTTACATCTTCACGTGCATGATCCTCGCGGCGCTCGCCGCCAACCTGATCGACGGAAAGTTCACCGCAGCGGCCGTGTGGGCACTCATCGGAGCCGCGCTCGCCGCGATCGGGTTAACCCATGCCTATCAGATCGAGGGAAACGCCATTGACTTTCTATTCGTCTTCGTCCCGCCAAGGGATGGCGCATATGCGTACAGCGCATGGCCCATCGCCGTCGGATACCTGCTCACCGCGCTCTGCATATTCACTTTCGGGCGCAGAAGGTAGAGATCACTCCCGATTTCGATTCTTCACTTTCGACTTTCGTCAGCGTCTGGTGCTGGGGCCGCAGTGCCGTCTGCGTCAATGAAGACGAGGCGGTGGAACGGGCGTTCTCGCGCCCCATCCGGGAATTCCTGTGTAACCTGCTGAAGCCGCGGATCAAACACAAACGCAAACGAGTCGCCGCCCAGCGCCTCGACGAACACGCGCATCGTCTGATCGGCCGGGTCGTGTCGAAACCACGAGTGGTCGTTGCCGCGCCAACCCAACCGTTCGTAGTCTTGATCGAGAATCGCGTACGCATAATGCCCGCCGGCCGGGCCGGTTTCGGACCCCAGATAGTACGGCGGGCTTCTGCCCATCCACGGTCGACGCCCCGAGAAGAGGTCGGCGCCACGCAGAATCAAAACGGCCTGATGCATCCGTGATGCGTTGGTCTCGCCGCTTCCACGAACAAGCGCCGTTCCTGGAATGACGTCCGCCCGGTTGTTGAACACGAGACACGCCAGGTCGCGGAAGCCGTCGTTGGGATCCATGTCGAAAACACGAATGCGGTCGACAATGTGCCCGACGTTCCAGTACGTAGCCAAGTGGTTGCCGTGCACGTCCCAGATGCTCAGCCGCCCGGGAAACGTCAGGTTGTGCGCGGCGGAGGCGATAATCTCGTCCACGCCGTCACCATTCAAGTCCGCCAAGAGGACGCGGCGAGGGAACATCCAATTGGGAGAATTGTCGGACCCATCGCATTCGTCGTAGATGTAGCCGTCGCCGAAACTCGCGCGCCGCAGTTCTTCGCCTGTCGCGGTCAGCATGACCAGGAAGCTGGGGACGCTTTCTCCGCCGCGTGTCGTGGCGATGACCCGTTGCGAACCGTCGACCAGGTTAATCAGATTAATTGGATCAGCCCCCTCGCGGCGCCCGGGAAGTTCGTGCCGCCACAACTCCGTTCCGACGCTATCGAATGCGACAACGTTCGTTTCCACTTCGGAGTCCCACATCACGCGGTCGATGTGTTCGGGTGACGCGGTCGATGATCGCATGAAACCCCAGACTGAAAGCAATAGAACCACGCCCGCCAGCCCGATGACGGACCGCCCAACATTTCGCGCCGGCGTCAGATGCAGGTCGGCGGCCATGGCGGCGGCTGACTGGTATCGCCGCGCGCGCTCCGCGTAGCACGCCTTATCAATGACTCGATCGATCCACTTGACCGAGCGTGCCGCGCCGCGCTGTGCGGCTTCCACGGGTCCGTGGCATCGCATGGCTTGCAGCGTCTTGCCGTATGCGAATAAGTCGGCACTGCGATCGAGTACTCGGCCTTCCGGTGGAAGGAATGACGGCGTTCCTGCGGAGACGGCAGCACCAAGCATCTCTTCCCGAATCAGCAGGCCGGTGTCGCCGAGACACCACCGCCCGTAGCACTTTAGGATGTTGGAGGGCTTGATGTCGCGATGCACCAGCCCGCGACCATGTATTTTTTCAAGCGCGCCGAGGACACACCGCGACACCTCGTGAATCTCGGCGGGCGGCAGGCTCCCCCTGTCAAGAAGGACGGCGCTCAGTGTCGCCGGTCTGTATCCGTCCGGCTCAAGCGTTCGCTCATAGAGCGGGTCGGCGGGCGGCATCGTGTAGTACAAACGACCTGTCGCTTCACATCTTCCGATGTGGTGAATGGGGATGAGCCCAATCGCCGGGTCGTCGGCCAGGTCTTTGAACAACCGCAGTGACACAAGCTCTTGGGCACTGAGTTCGTCTCGGATGCACTTGATGACAACGAAGCCGGCTTCGTCTCTTGCAAGCCAGATGTCCGCGAAACCACCGGATGCTATGTGTCGCAGGACATTCAAATCGCGCACAACCGGCGGGGGGCCGTACGCACCGCACCGAACGACGCCTTGTTCGGACCGTCGTGGCCCGACGACGGTTTCTTCGAGCTGATCCGGGGACTGCAGCGCCCTTCGCACGGTCGGCCAGAGTTGTGCGTTCGCCTCGGCATCGGCGAGCCAGCCGCTGCAGTGCGTGCAACCGTCGATATGGGCGCGAAGTGCCGCCGGGAACCCCACGCGGGGTGCTTGGGCAAACACCGCCAGAGTTTCGTCCGATGGGCAGTCGTTCATCGGCCACGTGTTTTCATTACCATATCTCCCCCATTTGGGGGAGGATTGTTCGGATGCGGTTCAGAACGCGGTGTCGGGCGAGATACACCGCGTTGACAGAGACGTTCTGTTCGCGTGCCACTTCTTCAGCCGGTTCGCCGCGGTAGGCATATCGCCAGAACAGATCGAGTGTTTTGGCGTCGAACACGCCCTGAACTTCAGCCAGACACTGTCGCAACATCGCGTCCTGCCACTCTTCCTCCCAGACCGATTCCCAACTCGATTCCTCTGCCACGCGCGCAAAGAAGTCGGTCTGATCGGAGGGCTGATGGATGTGCACATCGCAGCGGCGCTCGCGACGGCGGATCAAACTGACCGTCTGGTTGCGGGCGATTGCGAACAGCCACGTCCGCAACCGCCCCTTCTCACGGTCATAATCGCCGGCCGCATAGGATCGGTGGAAAGCAATCAGCGTTTGCTGCGCGGCGTCTTGAGAGTCTTCGGGATCCAGTCCGATGCGCACGGCGAACCGGACGATGCACGGGCGGTAGCGCTCGACGATCCGGCGCCAAGCGCGTTCGCAGCCGTCGTGCAGACCAGCAAGCAGTGTTGTGCTGGTCGCGGTCGTCATTCCGGATTCGGAGGCTGTGTATCTCATGTCGGCTCGCCGTGGGCGCGTTCCCGTTACGGATAGTATCAGAACCTGACGATTCTTCAAAATCGTCCCCACCGCGGAGTTGCTGTAAACACGTTGCACAGATGATCTTGTGGTTGGTCATTCGCACGCCACTCAAACAAAACACGCGACGGAGAAAGACGACGCACCCTCGTGGCGAACAGAGAAGGAGTGATCCCTCCGCAGATGGAGGGCCGAGAACCCAAGTCAGGAAACAAGGAGAGAGAACATGAAACCTATTCGCAGAATCCTCGCCGCAATCATGTTGTTTGCGGGGCTGTCATCGACGAGCCATGCGCAGCCAATTCCCGTGTACTGGAACGATTTCGAAGACCCCAGTGACAACCTGAGTGAATGGACACCGCATCCGACCGAGATGGCGCCGTCGGGCGAGCGATTCCTGGGGCAATTCGGGAGCGGGACGAAGTCGCTACTCCTTCAAGACCTTCCAGCGCACACCGCCGCGAATGTGACGCTTGATCTGTACGTGATTCGAACCTGGGACGGAAACGACAGCCCTGATCTCTGGGAATTCGCTACGGACGGTGTCACGCGGCTGCACACATCGTTCAGTAACGTCCCGCAGTACCGGCAAGCCTACCCCAACTGGTACCCGGGCGGGGACAACTTCTATCGAACGGGACAGGACGGGATAAACACACTCGGATATCTTTGGGAGGGGAATCCGATGGACACGACGTACAATATGGACTTCGACTTCTCCCATACGGCAGGCACTTTGAGGCTCGATTTTTCGGGGTTTCCCAACGAGCTGCCGCACAACGAGAGTTGGGGGATTGACAACATCCATGTCAGCGTAGTCCCCGAGCCGGACACCGCGGTGCTATTGCTCGCGGGCGCGTTGGGTTACGTCCGAAGACGCAAGTTCTGAGCGTGAAGTGTCCCCCACAAGCAGGATCGCCGGTCCCGGAGCGCGTCATCGGGCGCGCTTCTGGGGCGGCATCCTGTGCGATCACCGGACAAATCACATCGGCGCGTGAACTCAGGGGGCGCTCCCACATGGGACCACGTTGACCACGGCGTCTTCCGACGTAACTTCGTTGCAGAGGCTGGTCGCGAAGAGATGGTAAGTGCCCGCGTCTTGCGGCGTTGCGTTGGCAATTGCCAGGAAAAGACTTGTCGCGCCGGGGATCGGCACATCGTCCTTGAACCACTGAAAGGTGAAGCCGTCGGCGGTAACTACGAATAGGAAGATAGAGTCGCCTTCGCAGAAAGTACCCCCAATCGGCTGGGCGTTGATCACCACTTCCCCGTATTTCAGGCGGGCGGCTTGCGAGAGGACGCTGCTCCCGCAGCCATCCGATACCACACAGGTGTACAGGCCGAGATCATCGTCGGTGACCGAGCCCAATGCGTATGTCGCCTCCGTCGCGCCGGGGATGTCAACATCTTCGAAGCGCCACTGGTACGTGACGGGCTGGGGGCCGTCGACCTCGATCATGAACTCCGCCGGAAGTCCTTGACACGTCAAGAAGAGCTGGGGTTGGGTCACGATGGTCGGCGGTATGAAGCTTAGTGTCACCGGCACATCTTCGGTTGAATCCGACTGCCCGCACCGGTCCGAGACGACGCACGTGTAGCTGCCAATGTCATCGTGTGTCACCGGATCGATTGTGTAAGTCGCATCGGTGGCCCCCGCGATGTCCTCACCGTCAAGTCGCCACTGGTAGAACAGCTCCTCCCAACCGACGGCTGTCACGCTGAACGAAGCAACGTCGCCCACGCAGGTCTCCACAGCCACCGGTAGCACGACAACCACGGGATGATCCGGCAGCGACAGGCGGACCTCATCACTGGTAACAGCCGCGCACCCGCCGACCACCGTGCCACGGTAGCGTCCCAGTGTGTCCGCACTCACCGGGTCTATCACGAGGATTTGGTTGTTGGCACCGGGGATGATGTTGTCGTTGCGCGTCCAGACGTACTCTTCGATCTGACCCGTGCCAGCCACGGTAAACGTCACCAGATCTCCGAAGCACGCGGTGACGTCCTCAGGCCCCAGTGTCAACAACACTCCGCAGTCGCCGGAGAAACGGTTGGACACGCGCCGGTAGTCGATCAGATCAATGTCGCCGTCGCCGTCGAAATCGCCTGCCTCGCAGTCCCCCTCGACACTGCCGCCGGGACCCGTCATGCAGCGATGGAACTCGGTGTAGTCGAACAAGTCAACATCGCCGTCGCCGTTGAAGTCGCCATCATTGAACAACACCGTCGGACCAGCCATGCCATGATCGGAGAACGCGTTGTTGATCGCGTGGTAGTTCGGCGTGCCGTTGCTCAGATCGCCGTCATCGTCATCGAGCGTCAGAAAATCGAGCGTGACGCCCGGTGCTACCGTATGCAACCCCATCAGGATCTGAGCGACGTAGAGGTCGTGGGTGATCGCAAGTCCTTCGTCCGACCCGAGCGAGTCGATCAGATTGGCGCGCATGTCCCAGATCGCCCCGCTGAGAATCTGACTGCAAAAGTGCGGCGGGGCGAAACACGGATAGCGCAAGCCGGCCGTCGCGGGGTTGCGCAGGCAGCCGGCATCCTGTCCATCGAGATCGGGCGCGACGCAGGGGTCGCCCAGTAGCAGAAAACTGAGGGCATCGGCCATGGCCTCGTGATAGCGGGTCGTGTCAGGCCCCCCCGGCGCAAGGTCGACGAGAAAGTGGGCGTACTCGTGATAGATGACCGATGCGTACGCAGTGTTGGGGCAGCCGTCTCCGGCGCGGAAGAAGTTGATCGACTCATCATCGAGAGAGTAAAACGCATTACAGGTGTCGTCCAAGTTCACCGTCGTCGCAATGGGCACGTCGAGAAACGCCGTCGCCGAATCAATCTCCTTGAGGAAGTCGTGTACGCGGGTGACGGCTGCTATGGCGTTGAGCTGCGAGGTGACGAACTCGTCGCCAGAGACGTTTAGCGTGAAGTCCGCCGTCCCAGTGTCGCCGATCGGCTCGCTTGCGGTGAGCGTCTCGCCGGCGTCGTTGATGACCGTGCACCACTGTCCATCGAGGTCGAGTTCGATGCTCATCGGGTCCGCGTCTGCGTCATCCAGCATGTACAGCCCGGCGGCGTCCGTGTACGCGGTCCCTCCCGTGTCGCTCCGAATACGGGCACCAAATACCGGAAACAACTCCGGCGCGTTGTTCGGTTGATCGGGCAGCGGATCGGGCGTTTGCAGCCCGTCGGCCATACCGCCAACACCGACGTGGTAGATTCCGGGCAGGCGTTCGATTACGCCGCCGCCGATCGCATCGACGAAGAACTGCCAATTCTCGAAGCCGCGATGCGCCCCGTTGTCCGCGAAGAAGTGCCATGCCAGTGACACTTCGCCACCCGCTTCGGGATAGTACACGAGCGCAGGGACGCCGAAATTGCCCAGCCTCGGATTGGCGTCGCGGACCACTCCAATCGCTTGATGGGCTGTCGTTTGCGCGCGACCGAGGCCCGCCTCGATTGCCCGCAGGGACGAATTCACCAGCACCAGGGGATGGTCTGCGGTGTTTCGGATCAACAATCGTAGCCAGCGGTCATGGACCGGAACCTCGCCAACGAACTGTCGATATGCCCGCACCGTGAATCGCCCCGACATGACGGTGACAGGATTCGCAGGCCGCAACATGTCCGCTGTCACGCCGAACATTCCGACATGGGCGTTAAGAAAGGATGCAGCCGATTGCTCAACAGTGCCACCGCGTGACATTGCTGTGCCATGGATTTGACGCACTTCGCCGCCGACGACGTCAACCCTCGCCTGGGGCGTCGCCAGGCGGAAAGCGTCGATGAGATCCGTGACGTCCCCCGCGACAACGTCGTCTCCGAGCAGCGCAACAATGACCCCAAGCATCGGCGAGAATCGTAGCATTTGACAAGCTCCACGCAGTGGCCCGCACCGCGAACTCCGCCCATTATAGGGGTTCGCCCGACTACTTCCATCAATTGAGCGGAGTATGCGGATTGTCGGGCCGAAATGGTCCGATAGCGAGGCGAGCCACGACATGGCGCGTTCCCAAGGCGGTTTTTCGCTTGAGTACGCCGTGTACTGCGCGTACCATATCAGCTGTGGCCTATCTGCAGCGGCGTGGGCGCGGCCTGAAGAACACGTTGCAAGAGCGCGCGGACTGACCTATGAAAGCGATACTCGCCAGATTCAAGGAATTCTGTCAAGCGGAGGGCGGACCCACCACCGTCGAATACGCGGTGATGCTTGCCCTTGTGGTGGCCGTCGTGATTACCGTCGTTGCCGTCATCGGAACTGGAACGAAAGAGGCGTTCCAGGAATTCAACGACGAGTACGACGCGGCCACCAATCAGTAGTCCGCAGCCATCGTGTTCTCGACGTGCCGGCGGTAACTGACTCGGTGCTCGGTAGCAGTTGCGGAGCATCTTCTGCGGCGTGAATGATCCAGTAGATCGCCCGTCGCTCTTGTCGTGGTCAGTTGCGTGAGCCCCGTCGTCTGCCCCAGCCGCGACCTCCTGGCCGCCTGCCACCTCGGCTTCGGTTTGCGCGATCACCCCGTCCGCCGGCGCTGGCGCTCGCGACACGCTCTTGCCGACCAGCGTCTGCCGCATCAGCCCCGGCGTCGCTGCCTGCGTCTGGGCTGATGTCTCCTGCGTCACCTCCGATGGACGACGTGAGCACAGTCAAGCTGTCGCCGAGGGAGTTGTATTGCCTCGTCACAGTGTCGCCGAAAAGCGTGACGCCGGCGATCGCAGCCATTGCCGTCAGCGCGACCGTGGTCGCGTATTCGGCCGATGTTGCGGCAGTCTCCGATGAGACGATCCGGTTCAACCAGACGATGTGACGTGTAAAGACGTTGCCTTGAGTTGGTTCGTACCGCTTCATAGGACGCAAGCCTCGCAACACATGGACTGTCCGTTGCCTTACTAG
>JAJDDU010000404.1 GCA_029260155.1 Phycisphaerae bacterium
ACTAGGCCCCAGAGCCGAAGCCAGCAGCAGCCGAAGCAGTTGCTCGCGAACGATGAGACGCCTCGCAAGCAGCGGGAAAAACGCTGCCCGGGGAAAGTCTATGTTGACTTGACTCGCTACATAGATGGGTTCGTTTCGTAATTACGCGTCTTGGCAATTCGGGCGAACGGCGTTTTTGGGTCGGAATCGGGGTTTTGTATTCTGCGGTTGGGCTCGTTTGGCGCATGACGTTTCGTGCTCCGGCGCGCGGTCTCGGTTTCGGTGTCCCGCCCATGGCGAGGGCAGACTTCGGGGATAGCGCGCAGCGTCCCCTCATGGCAATAACTACAGGTCTGGCTGTGCCCCGCGAGAAATCAACAGCCACCCCGTTTTGGGGTCTAGCGAGACGTGTTGGTCGCGTGGAGTGGGGAGCGTCGTGGTGGCGGGCGGCGTTCCGATGCTACGCACCAAGTTGCTCCGCGAGGCATCAGTTCCTTTGTTTGTCCACCTGACTGCCCCGAGACGACCAGCAAGTCATGCTGCGCGCACGTTCTCCGGGACAAGTGCCTCCGGAAAGGCGGGCCAGAAACGCCGCGCTCAAATACGAGATAGAGCTTTCCGGCCAAACCTTCCAGCGGTATACTGGGCGGCATGCTCAGTCCTCTTCTGACAGAAGAATGCTGCGCTCAATGACCTGTCCTGTTCGGCTATGAGCAAGGTCCGTTTCCACTGGAGCCCCATATTCGACACGAGATGTTGACCATGAAGACACCTGATTCCAAACGAAGAGTTCTCGTGACGGGGGGGACAGGATCAGTGGGCCGCGCGCTCGTTGAGTTGTTTTGCTCAAACGGAGACGACGTAGCTTTTCAATACAACACGAACGACGGTGCTGCGAAGACACTCCGTGAGTCGTTCAACGCTGAGCCGATCCAAATGGACTTCGGAGCATCCGCAACCCTTCCGCGTGCGGACTTCGACGTGCTAGTGAATAACGCGGGGATCAACATCTCAAAGCAGCTTGGGCTGACGGTCACGCGCGCCGATTGGGACACGACTCTCCTTGTGAATGTGACCATTCCCTTCCTGCTTGCCCAACAGTGTCTCCCTCACATGCTGAAGCAGAAATGGGGTAGGATAGTGAACGTCTCATCGATATACGGACTTCGCGGTGTTGAGGGGAACCTGCCGTACACGGTATCCAAGCACGCCCTTTCCGGACTGACGAAGACCTTGGCGAAGGAATGCGCGGAACACGGCATCACATGTAACGACCTGTGCCCTGGTCCGATCGAGTCGGACATGATGACGCGCGTCAGCGCGGAGCGGGCACAGCTCGACGGCGTCTCAGTGGAAGAGTATCTTGCAGACGTGTGTGCAGAGATTCCTGCGCGGCGTATGGCCCAACCGAAAGAGATCGCCGCCGTGGCTGTGTTCCTGGCATCACCACAAGCGGCGTACGTCACCGGTGCCTCACTGCCCATTGACGGCGGTCTGATTGTATGAACCTCTGTTCTAGGCAGAAACGACATGAGATCCAATGCAGCGGTTGGCAAAGCTAAGCGACTCAGGCGCCTGATATCGCCTGACTCAGGAAGATGCGTCATTGTCCCTTTGGACGATAGTCTTCTCGCTGGTCCGGCCCAGGGATTAGAGCGGCTCGAACCGAAGATCCGAGACATCGTCTCGCAACATCCTGACGCGATTTTGGGCTTTCCGGGGTTGTTTCGCAGTTACGCACGGGAACTAGCGGGGATTCAGAGTATCCTCAACCTCACGGCTAGTACCATTCGCTCTTGTCACACGCGCAAGACCCTTGTTGGCAGCGTCGACGTTGCCCTGCGTCTCGGTGCCGACGCCGTCGCGGTACACGTGAACGTGGGTAGCAGATACGAGACAGAGATGTTGCATACGCTTGGTGTTGTCGCGGAACAATGCGATGTCACCGGGATGCCGCTCATGGCGATCATGTATCCGCGATCTGAGGGAGCGGATGGCGATGAGAACTTCCTGGACCTCAAAACGAACGCACCGGAACAGTACGCGAGACTTGTCTCGCACGCCGCGAGGATTGGAGTGGAGCTAGGAGCCGATCTGATCAAGACGCAGTACACCGGTAGTTCAGACTCCTTCCGTGCCGTTGCTGACGCCTGTGGAGCGATTCCTATCATTGCAGCTGGCGGTCCCAAGGTCTCCGTTCAGCAAATGCTCGAAACTGCAGCGGGTGTAATCTCGGGTGGCGGCGCGGGTGTAAGCTTCGGTCGCAATATCTTTGGTAGAACGGACTCAGCCGCAGCCGTGCGTGCTCTGAGGCTCGTAGTCCACGAGGACACAGCACCCGAGCAAGCTATGACCGATTCCCGAGAAAGGCAGCCGGCCAGCGATAAAGGAGATGCGACCGATGAAAGTACGCTTCGACCACGCGGAATACCCGACCGAACGAATCGCCAAGAGCGTTGCGCGCATACTTGAGGGCACGCAGCTATGCTCCATGGCCACCGTGTATCAGGGCAACATCAGCCACATTAACGCGGCATATTTCTGCTATGACGATCGGCTAGACATTTACTTCGTCTCGCAACTGTCGAGTACGCACGTCCAGAACATAGAAACGAATCCGTCCATGGCGGTCAGCATCTTTGACACTCACCAGCCCTGGGATGATTGGAAGGCGGGCCTCCAGTTCTTCGGAACTTCTCGTGCTACTGACAAGCCCGAATTCAAACATGGCAGCGAGCTATATAAGGAGAGGTTCCCTGACTACAAGAAATGGCTCCATTCACTTGGAAGAGCGGTTGCCAGTTCCGTTGTCCCGCCCTTCTACCTATTCATACCGACCCGCGTAAAGATTCTCGACGAAGAAGATTTCGGAGAAGAGACATACGTCGACGCGGCGATTAAGCATGACAAGGAATAACGCATGGACACATGGGATTCGATGCAGAACTGGCACCTCGTACTGCCCCCTTCAAGGCCGTCCGGCGAGGAATTGGAGCGTATCAGATCCCTCGCTTCCGATATTGATCGTTCGGCGCCCGTCGGAGTCCTAGGAAGTACACCGGAGTTTCGCGACCTGCTGCACGAGTTCGGCTTTTCCAACGTCCATGTACTTGAGCGCAACATGCGGTTCTACGAAGTCATGGGCGAATGGCGCGTTTACCAGAACGATGAGCATGTTGTTAGTGGCGATTGGCGAGACACTCTCGGCAGCCTCCGGGGTATCTACGCGCTCATCCTCTCTGATCTCACGAGTGGCAACATCCCTTACTCTGATCGGGCAGGTTTCTACGATCTGGTCACGGAAGCCCTGCGACCCGGCGGATTCTTCTGCGATAAGGTGCTCACTCACACCGGACCGATGCTCTCCCTGGATTATCTCTTCGCTAAATACTCGTCTCTTCCTCTTAACATCCTTCACATAAACAACTTCTCGTGCGAAACGCTGTTTTGCAGCGAGTTGCTGGACGCTGAGAATGTCGTGGATTCAACCAAGTTCCACGCAATACTAAACGAACGCGCACCGAATGAGCGCGTGGCCGCATTTGTCCGGCACACCCCACTGATCACACCCCTCGGGTGTAAATGGTACTACGGAATGCGATGGTGTGACCTAGAGCAGGAATACTGTCCGGACCTTGCTCGCACGTCTGTTCACGAAGATGTGGCATCAAGTCCATACTACCGCCGCATGAAATGCTTTTGCCTTCAAAAGGACAAGTAATGGGTAGCGGGCTGAGAGTATTGATCAAGATAGCGATTCCTTTGGCTGGGCTCGCCCTGTCTGCACTGTGCGTGTGGATTGCAGGATTGCGGGGCGTAAGCATCGACCCAGCCGTGCAACTTCTGCTGATTGTAAGTGGCGGGATCCTCACCGCCGTCCTTGAGCTGGTCGTTATCTCGGCTGAACGGAACTACCAACACGAAATGAAAGCGAAAACATGGGCGATTACACATAGGGCGGAAGTAGAGCTTGAGAACCTCAGAGCAACATTCCCAAGAATCGTGCAGGATAGCTACAGTGCAGATGCTGATCTATATGTAGAGTACTTTGTGCGGCGATTTGGGGAATTGGCCCGCGAGATTATTCAGGCTGCGGATTCTGGTGTGCTGCGTGTGACGCACGCTCACGCAATGTCAATCGACAATGTTCTCGCAGCGTTCGCGGACGACCAGGAAAAAATACTTCGATACGTGTGGCCATTAGAGCCTCAAGAGCACCCGTTCGCGGATGACGCAACATGGAAAGCGTATTTTCAACGAACGGTACACATGACGCGTAAGAGAGAGATTAAGGAGATTCGCGTCCTCTTTGTCATAGATCCTCGCAGTGCGAGGAACGACGCGGAACTCGTCGATTTGTTCGCATTCTTCAAGAACACGAGGTCTCTGCAATGCAAACTCCTAGCACCTGCAACATACCGGAACGTCTGCAATGATTATAGTGTTCCGCAAAGATACGAGGATTTTGGGATATACGGTAAACTGCTGTACTGCGGCGAGGGCTATGTACCCGAGGTTGTCGGGGAGTACACGAAAGACGTAACTAGTATCGAGAAATACAAGGCACTGTTTGATACACTGTGGGGAGGGCCCGATGCGGAGGATAATCCGTCTACCGCGGCATCGGCAGTAGAGATTAGCGAGCTGCTAAATGACAGGCGAAGCCGGGCCGCGGTCGGCGGAGTAGACGAGCCCGAAGAACATTAGGAACAGCTGAGGGAGCGTCGCGCGGGAGATGACAATTGTGGAACGGGCGTACACAGCCGAAGAAGAGTGTCCGAAAGACTGTGTCGGCGGACGAGTTGTCGTGCGAATGCGGAAAAGGCGTCTCGGCGAGGAGATTGATGGCTGAACGGACACCAAATTCAACCGGTGAGTTGATCACATTTGGGAATGCCTGCGGATTCCACCTCGACGGGTTTGTTTTTGGAGATGATAGCTTAGCGACCTGCGTCGTTCATGTCCACGGCAGCCTTGGAAACTTTTATCAGAATCAGTTTCTCAGGCTCATGGGTAGGCGTTATGCCGAGGCAGGAATGCGTCTGCTGTCCTTCAACTTGTCCTCGCACGATGGATTGGGCGAAGGATGTCGACATGATGATGACTTCGAATACTGCGGTGGCTCGGTCGTAGAGTTCGACAGATGTCTCGATGATATCGAAGGTGCGGTTGCATTCGCGGCGGAGTTTTCTGATAGGATCATCCTGCAAGGCCAGAGCATGGGGTGTGACCGGGTCTTGCATTACTTACTTAGTCGAGGCGGTGGGCACGACTGTATTCTACTGGGTCCGTGTGACAGTTACCGGCTACAGGAAATGTGGATCGGACCGGAGAAGGTGGAGGAGCAGATAGAGCGGCTCAAGCGAGATGCCAAAGCGACTGCGGAGCTTGACTGGTTACCGAGCAGGGAATATGGCATCAGATGCGGCGGCGAGGATTATGTCATCCCAATTACCCGGCGGGCGTTGCTCAGTATCATGGAGGGGCCAGTCTTCCGCCTGCTGAGACTCGACAAGCCCATGGACTTCCAGCTTGAGCAACGGGCGATTGTCTTCCTGGGCGGAGAGGATCCATTTCAAACGGCAGGTAGTGAAGCGATGTTCAGTCACCTTGAAGAGCGTATTTCGCGACTCACTCGGTGCTTCGTTTCGCGTGGAGGCCACAGCCTGGAGGGTTGTGAGGAGGCTGTGGCAGCTGCGATCGTCGAGTGGGTCAAGCCGCGAAACGGGTGAGTTTGCGGCGCTGGGACACATGCATTGTTTCCGCAGTTTGCGGGGTCCTTGGGGCGGGGGCCGTTTTTCTTGGGGTGGGGTTTCGGCCGGGGAGGGATTCGATCTCATCGGCGCAGGCGAAGTCGCCGCAGGGACGGCTGGTGCGTGTTTTCTTGCGGATGAAGTCTGCGTGCGTTTGGTCGCGGCGAAAGTGTGATCGCCAACACGATTCCATGCCCAGCAAGTCTCGCTTCCGTGCGAGCAGATCAGACCTTCGCAGGCCGACGTGAAAACCGGCGCTCGACCATTTGTCGTCCCACGCCTGGCCGGGGAGGACGATTTACGTGTGTCTCGCGAATCCGCGATTGATGAGTCCATTGCGAATCGAGGGGGGAGCGCTCCCCTGCGGGTCGCCGCTAAACAAGGGCGGGCACGCGGACTGTTGCGCTGTCGGCGGGTGAAACCCGCCCTACCCTTGCCGTGTCACATTCACCGATCGCGCGCTTGGGGCGGGGGGGGTGATATGCTAGCATTGCATTTTGGGAAGCGGCGAGCGAGGCTGCGGGATGAATCTACGACGCCCGGATGGGGTCGGGAAGGCGGCTGACGACGATATGGCGGGAATCTCCTTATCGACACGGGCGTTGCGGACACCGCCGTCGCCGATCCGCAGGCTTGCGTATCTTGCGACCCAAGCGCGGTCCGCGGGGGTGCATGTACACCACCTGAACATTGGTCAGCCCGATGTGGCTACGCCGGCGAGCTTCCTTGAGGGCGTCGAACGATTCAGCGACCGTGTGGTGGCGTACAACCCTTCGGAGGGGTGTCCGAAGCTGCGTGCGGTGTGGTCTGACTACATGAACCGCACGCTGGGTCTCGACACGTCGGCTGACGAGTTTCTGATCACCATGGGGGCGAGCGAGGCGCTGATTTTCATTTTCATGACCTGCTGCGACCCCGGCGACGAGGTAATCGTGTTCGATCCGACGTACGCGAACTACATCGGCTTCGCGTCGATCGCGGGGGTCAACCTCATCCCGGTCCACAGCCGTCTGGACGACGGATTCGATCTTCCGCCGCTTGAAGCGATCACCGACCGTCTGTCGCCGAGGACCAAGGCCATCCTGCTGTGTAGTCCGAACAACCCGACGGGCACGGTGTACGATCGCGCGCAATTGCGAATGCTCCTTGACCTCTGTCGCGACGCCAACCTGTTCCTTGTGGTGGACGAGACGTACCGGGAGTTGGTCTTTGATGGCCGGACTCCGCTGTCCGTGCTGCATCTTGATCCCGCGAACGAGCGTGTGATCGTCGTGGACAGCCTGTCCAAGCGTTTTAGTCTGTGCGGGGCGCGCATTGGCGCACTGTACACGACAAATCAGGAGCTCATGGCCAAGACGCTGAATCTTGCGCAGGCGCGGCTGGCTGCGCCGGCCATTGAGCAGTACGCAGCTGCACACATGCTGGAAAACCTGCCGGCGGACTACGTTGACTCCGTTCGGCAGGGCTATCAGGATCGCCGCGATGTGATGTATGCGCGTCTTTGCGATCTGCCGGATGTGGTTACGCATTTGCCGAGCGGGGCGTTTTATACTATTGCGCGTCTGCCGGTTGAAGACGCTGAGCACTTTGCGTCTTTTCTGCTTTCGGACTTTTCGTTGGATGGCCAGACCGTATTTGTCGCTCCGGCGTCGGGGTTCTATATGGGCTACAGCCGTGGGCACAACAAGGTGAGAATCGCATACGTTCTTGAGCCCGATCATCTCGCGGACGCTGCGCGCGTTCTGAAAGAGGGGCTTTGCGAATACCGGAAGAGACAGTAGAAAGCAGAAAGTCGAAAGTTGGATACACACGGGAGTTGCGTGATGCGGCGAATGGTTGGCCTCGTTCTATTGGTACCGGTGTTCTGCGTGATTGTGTCGTGGGGTACGGAGCCGGCGGCTGGTCGGGGGCGCGGCGCGGGGGCGATGCGCGATATTACGGGTACGAACTTTTCACCGCATCCGGTGGTTAATGGCTGGCCTGGGATCGCGGCGTTCGACTATGACAACGACGAGGATATTGACATATTCGTGACCAATGCCGCGCGCTTTCCCAACGTGCTTTATCAGAACGACGGCAGTGGGAACTTCGTGCAGCAAGCGGACGAGGCGGGGCTTGCTTTTGACGACGACAGCTCGATCAGCGTGGCGAAACGCTCCCCTTCGGGTCGCCGCTAAACTGTCAGCAGCGCGCGCTAGTTTCTTGGGGTCAACTCGTATTGGATCTCGACTGGGTCGCTGGGGTCGGTGAAGAGATCGAGTTCGGGATTGCAGAACGGTTCGAGAAGTTCGCAGAACAGATCGACCCAGTCGCGTTTAATCTCCGTGCGCAGGTGGGGGAGAATCGAATTCATGGTCTTGATGAGCATGGGGGCGATGGGGCGCAAGCCGACGTCCCAGACGTGGGCGTGGGTACCGGTGACGAATGCGTCTGCGCGGCGGATGTCGAGCCCGGCTGAATCGAAACGGTCTTCCCACATTGATTGATCGCATAGGCTTGGCCAAGTGTCGAATCGACCGCGGCCTACAAGGTCGAGAAAGCGATCGCCGAGAAGGCCTCGGTGTTTTTCCAGGGTGAACTGCCTGATGGCGTCGAGCTTGACCTGAAGGACGATCGTGCCACCGGGGGCGCAGATTCGCTTGGCCTCGCGGAGGAAGTCGTCGACCTCAAGCACCCAGTACGTCGCGTTGCAATACACGGTCTTGAAGGCTCCGTCCTCGAACGGCAGGCGCTCGTTGTTGTCGTGGTGGACGAGTTTGTCGTAGAAACCCAGCCGGGCGGCCTTGGCCAACAGGGTGGGCTTGACGTCGGTGCCGCAGTCCATTCCGACGCGCGGGCGCCGGGCGATGGGCGGGTCGTAGTCTTCGTCGACGTGGTCGAAGATGTCGGCGTGTTCGGTGTTTGCAAGATCGAGATTGGCGACGGCGCTGAACACGTCGAAATCGGGCGCAAAGCGTCCTCCGGCGTGCAGAAAGCTGAACACACCATCGCCGCAACTGAGGTCCACGCTGGGTGCGACAACCGGAACGCGGCTGAGGGCGTTACTTCGCAGGACCATCCAAAACGCGTTTTCAGGGCGCAGCCAGTAAGCGTTGATGAAGCGGCGGTGCTTCTCTTTGGCTGAGTCGATGGGCGCGGGGATGGTAGTATCGTTTACAGTTGCTCGCACGCGAATTCCCTTTCGATGAGTGCGTCTGTGTGGATGGTATCAACACGGGGGAGGT
>JAJDDU010000405.1 GCA_029260155.1 Phycisphaerae bacterium
GTAAGAGATGGTCCTATCTCTGTAGCCATCGGTGACCTTGATGGCGACGGGGACCTCGACCTCGCCGTGGCAAACTATGGTAGCGAACACGTCTCGGTGCTGCACAACGACGGCGACGGTGGCTTCGGGGGCGATGTGCAATACGGGGTGGGAGGCGGGCCTTTCTCGGTGGCCTTGGGGGACTTGGACGGCGACGGGGACCTCGATCTCGCCGTGTCGAACTTGTTCACCGACAACGTGTCAGTACTGCCCAATCGTGGGGACGGCACGTTTGTCAGCGACGTGCGTTACGGGGCCGGCGACTCTCCTCGGTCGGTCGCATTGGGGGATCTCGACGGCGATGGGGACCTCGATCTCGCAGTGGCGAACCGACGCAGCGACAACGTGTCGGTGCTGCTGAGCCACGGCGACGGCACCTTCGCCGACGATGTGCTCTACGGGACGGGAAGGTGGCCTCGGTCGGTGGCCGTCGCGGACCTGGACCGCGATGGGGATCTCGATCTCGTCGTGGCACACGAGAGCAATGACGACGTTTCTGCGCTGCTGAACCATGGCGACGGCACGTTCGCCGATGATGTGGTCTACGACGCGGAAGACTTTCCTCGATCTGTGGCGATCGGAGACCTGGACGGCGACGGGGATCTCGATATGGCCGTGGCAAGCTCGAGTGGCTGGCTGGACTACGTCGGTACTATCTCGGTCTTTCTGAACCATGGCGACGGGACGTTTGCCGACCATGTGCTCTATGGGGCAGGGGAAGTGGCTTCGTCGGTGGGAATCGGTGATCTCGATGGCGATGGGGACCTCGACCTCGCCGTGGGAAACGAGTTCAGCAACAATGTTTCGGTTCTGCTGGGCTATGGCGACGGTACCTTCGCCGACGACGTGTTGTACGGCGCGGGAGATGGGCCTTCGTCGGTGGTGATCGGTGACCTTGATGGCGACGGGGATCTCGATCTTGCCGTGGCAAATTGGGGCGCGCACGGCGGTGGCGACGACGTGTCGGTGCTGCTGAGCGGGTGCGTGCCTTGAGGGAGACGTTTCTTGGGGGGGCGCCGTCTGTCCCCCATCCCTCGCCTGGGGCGAAGGATGGGGGGGGCTGTCGAAGCTGATAGACACCCACTTCCTGCGATTTGCGGTGTCGGCCTTGCGGCGAGATACTTCGCTTCGCTCAGCATGACGAGGGGGTGGGGTTGCGGGTTCAACCCTGCCGGGACCACGCGCGGATTTGGCCTACTTCGGCTGCGTCGATGCCGAGGCATTCTAGAAACTCTTGGTGGGCGTCGGGTTCCATTTTTTCGAATTGGACGTGCCAGTTGTGCATGGCTTCGTCCGTTAAACCGGCTGCGCGCATGACGGCTACCCATCGTTCCTTGGTCAGCATTTCGATCTCCTCTTGCATTTCACCCTGTTTCAATAAACGAACAATGCAGCTTTGCTGCCTGCGAAGGTCATTGATTTCGCCCTCCAGTGTGCCGAGTCTTTTTCGCAGGATTGCGGCTGCGGCGCGCTCACCGGCGTCGTCGAGAATTTCGGCAATCTCCTTGAGCGGCACGCCCATCCGCCGGTAGAGGCAGATCTGCTCAAGACGCTCGGCGTCGGTCTGGGTGTACAGACGGTAGTCACTCGCGCTGCGTGCCTGCGGCTGCAACAGCCCTAAGCGTTCGTAGTACAGCAGCGTGCTGCGGGCTAATCCCGAAGCACGCGCCAACGCGCCGATCGTAAAGTCATCCGTCGCCATATGCAGACTCCTCTCGGCCCACCGGCGGACCGTTGCCTCACACGGACTAGCGTAAACTATGAACCTTTAGACAGGTCAAGAAGAAAACCTGTTTTTCTTTCGAGATGGGGCGCAAGTGTGGACGTGGCTTCACCGGTGGGGGAAGGGCTTGCCGTCCACCAGCCAAAGGTAGGCGAGTCGCGGCCGGATTCCGTCGGTGAGGAAAATGCGAACGGTTGTCCGTGCGGCGGCTCGACCGAAGGTGATTCCCGCGATACCTCCGAGCACCTGGACCACGGCGTGGGTCACAACATAGCGCATGCCCCACGCGAACAGATGCGGCGCATCGTACGACCATGCCAGAGCGATCATCCCGCCTGCTACCAGGGGCATGATTGCAACGAGGCTGAAGTAACCCGCGCGTGGCCAATGCGGGCAGACCACTACCGCAAACATGCCGCACGCGAACCCGATGGCAAGCGAACCGGTCACAAACACGGCGGCGAAAAGCGCGTAATCCGGCACGTCGGCCCGAACTTCAAGCGGTCCATAGCCGCCCCAAGTGGTGGTCGTCGTATTGTTGATGCGCACCGTTTGGGATCCAGTGTGTCCGGTCAGCTCATCGAGCGTTCCGTAGCTGATGCCACCTTCAGCAAAGCCCAAGCTTACGAATACACCGATGACAACGAAGATCCACGCGCCCAGAAGCAGGGACGTCACTCGGTTCAGCCAAGGGCGAACCGCGGTCGAACCGTCGTTGGCGGGCTGGCATCGGCCACACTCCGTGCAACGTACGACGGGTATTCCCGTGCCCGGGTCGCGTTGCACCGGAAGCGTCCGGAGGTTGTACGCGCATCCTTCGCAGAAACGGTCGAGATCGATGCACGACATCGGAGCTACGTCTGCGTGCAATGACGCGGTCGGCTGGTCGGCAACGATGTCGTGAGGACTCGTCATGATCGAAGGCCTACCCACGTAGCCGTGACCCGCTTCGTATGCTGTTGGCGCGGGTGCCTGGCTGCGGCTACAGGGGATTCGCGTTGTCCCACGGGGATATTTTCGCCCGTCGGAACGAACCGACAGCGCCGACGTGTCAAACGGCGGCAGGCCACAGCCAGCCGAACGTAGCGCCGGTGACCAGCCCGTAGACGATGCCATCGAAGATGAATTTCAGGGTGACGCCCCAGCTCTGGCCCTTCCAGATCGATTCCGGGACGGATGTCGCCGCGTATCCGAGGATTGCAACGGTCGTCGTCACGCGGAAGACCGCCGCGAAACTCGCACCGGTGCTAATCGCCACCGCGCCGACATAGGCGACGAACACGCCGACGACGAGCGAGAAGAGGAACCATTGGATGAGGCTCTTTCCTATGGCGGGCGGGCCGTTTGGCATCACGGTAATGAATCCGACGGGGCCTCGATTGTATCGTTCGGTCATCTCCGGGCTGCCCATCTCCTTCATCGACTCCGGGCAGGGGAATGCGTACGAGCCGGGCACGACGCCCTGGTTGCGCATCGCTTCCAAAACAGTTTCCTCACCGGCGAGCTTCTTGCAGTCGTTTTTGTGAATGGGAAGCACCATATGGAAGATGGAGCTTGCAACGAAGACGAACACCGCCGAAAGCAGAATGGGAAGCCAAAGTTCTGTTAGCGAAATCATGGGGCGACTCCTAAATCAAATGCGCCTTGTGCGTTTCCTTATCCATGCCCTTCTTGCCATTTGCCCGAGGCGTCACGAGGCGGCGCGATCCACCAATTCGCGTTCCGCGCGGCCTAGGTTGAGCTGCGCGACATGGTTCAGCGCCTCGGGGGTCATCTTCTTCAAGGTGCCTCTCAAGACGCGCAAGGCCTTGGCCTCGTCCCACACGCCGGTGTAGTTCTTGAGTTTCGTCTCAAGAAACACGAGGCAGTCCGCGTCCTCCAGAACGCAGGCGTTCGGATCACCCGGCCAGTTGCGGCGCGCGATCAGCGCCGCGACCACGTCGATGGTCTCCTCGGGGTAGTCGCATTGCGCCAAAACCGCCGACGCTTCTTTCGCGTGGAACGCGGCCAACGCGTCGCGCCATTCGTGGTATCCCACGGTGGTCATGGGGTAGCGATCGCGAGGGATCATCCACCGGCGCAGCGTGTGCGACCGTGCGGCTAGAAGCAGTTCCTCGGAGGGCTTGTCGGTCAGCCGGGCGACCCATTCAGAGACCCGCTTGGCAAAGAGCAGCTCGCGCGGGTTCGGCACGCCGTCAACGGTGTCGACGCGCGGGTCTTCCCCGTTCGCTGCGTCGATC
>JAJDDU010000406.1 GCA_029260155.1 Phycisphaerae bacterium
GTGTGCCGAAGGCGGAGCCGGCAAATCGATTCGTTCCGTTACCGTTGCGGGCAGTGTTGTCATGATACTCCTACGCTCCCGGTGTTAGCCCCCTCGACCTCCTCCACCAACAAGTTGTTCAACACCCAACCCACCAGAGCAAAAAGCCCCAGGGCGATCGGAAGCATGGCCAACCCCATCAGCGCGTGCGGCGTACCGTGCGCCAATCGCTCGAATCCCCACGACTGGCCGATCGGCTCGTCCTTGAATATCTGCAAGAACGCCGTCAACGTAACGCGGATCATGTTGCAGAATACTGCGATCGGAATACAACATCCGACCATGATCGCCCGTTGCCACAGCGGCCGGGCGCCAAGGTACGCCATCGCGACGCCCAACGTAACAAACGCCATCGTCAACCGCATGCCGCTGCATGCCTGCTCCACGTTCAACGACCCCGTCCCACCGTGGAAACTATAGTCAATTACCACGCCCGAAATCTGCATCTCCAAGCCCGGGACCGCCGCCAAGACCGTCGACGCGAACGTCGTGGCCATCTTCCGCAGAGGCATCGTCAAATCCACGTACAACCCTTGCGGAAGAGGGATCGCCAATACCAAAAAAACGATCGGAAACCAAACCACCCGAAGAACCCGCCAACCCGCCATGAACAGCGTCAGACTGAGAATGCTGGCCACGAAGCAAAGTGGCCGTGCGTAAGTGATCGGGCGAACCCACAGCGTCCAGAAGTACACGGCCAGGACTGCGAGCAGCAGCACCAACCCGAAGTAGCTGCTGCGGCGCTTGGCTGCCGCCAACTCGTCGCGATGCACGCTCAGAAAATAGAAGCTGAACATGGGCACAAGCCAACCGTGCGACCAGTCCGCGTCGTTCTGCCACCGGTAAATGACCGACGTCTTCAGAGAAATCCAGAACGCCCCGATCAACAAGCCACCAAGCACGACAGCCTGAATCGCCCCCCGGCCGCCGATCGCCTGCAACAGCGATGGTGACTCGCCGTCGGAATAATCCGCAGGAGGCAGGGACTGCTCGGGCGTAGCCGCGGGTGACGTCGTCATGACTTATCTACGGAAACAAGCCGGGCAAAGTTTGCGTGTTTGTCGTACTAAACCTGGTCGTCTGGTCGGTTGCGGTTTTTGTCGCCTGGTTGACGTAACGATAGAAGTACGTGATCGAACCGCCCAACTGCGGGATCGTCAGGTTCCGAATCTGAATCAGGAACGGTGCAAAAGGGTGCGTCCCGAAATTCACAATATCGTCCTTCTTGAGGTAGAAATCCGCTTCCACACCCGCGTAGATCCGATCCAAGTTCACCTGGATCATCTGCTCGCGGTCAGCAATTCGCCGGTAGACCGTCACACGGTCAGGCCAACCCAACGCATCCAACCCGCCGGCCGCCGCAACTGCGTTCTTGAGCGTGACGGTCGCCCCGCTGCGGAATGAGAAAACGCCAGGCCGCCGGACGTGCCCCGTCATGTAGTAGAATCCGATATCCCCGCTGAAAAGGCGGATCACGTCGCCAGGCCTCACGACCAAGTTGTACCTCGGGTCGCCCTGCCTCAGCCCGCCCGGAGAGACACGAATCAGCCTGACCGCCTGACGCTCCTCTGCGATTTCGTCCCAGTCAATCACCGGGGCGATCGGACGCTCCTCCGTCGGAATCGCAGGTGGCGCCGCGGCTACGGGGGATTCAGGTGCTACTTCAACATACTCGCCGTTTAAGAAAATCCAGCGCGCCGGCGGGGCCACCTCGATGGGCTCCGGCGACTCGACTGCATCCTCATGCGGCGTGGCCTGCGTCGCGGGCTCTTCCTCGGGCGATTGCTCCGTGGTGTCCGTCGCCGGATCAGCCAGCATCAAATCGATGATTTCCTGCACGTCGGGAGCGCTTTCGGGATCCTCTTCAGGCCCGTCCGGCGGCGCGGATCGCACCTCACCGTCATCGGGAGCGACCTGTCCCCCCACTCCGAGCAAAGCCGCAGACGCGGGACGCAAGCCGGACGACATCGCCACGCTCGGCAACGGCGGAGGCTCTTGGATGACTCCCTCGGTGGGCGTTTTGCCAGACTCGTCTCGCGACACGTCCCGGTTTTCGATCTCCGCAATCGCCGATTGCTGCGCCAGATCACGATCTGTCTTGCGGAAAACGTAGATTTCGCTCACCAACTCCGACAGTCCGCCCGCCACCGACAGCGCGTCCAATAGCGTGAAGTCCGGCCGAGGAATCGGAAAAACGCCCGGGCCGCGGTTCAATCGCACCGCCAACTGCTCGTTCCCGAAAATCGTGTACGTCAGAGCCCGCTGTGCGGCGAACTGCACCAGCACCTCGGCATCGTGGATGATATCCCGATCCGCCAGAATATCCTTGACCACGTCTTCCAGCTCACGGGCGGTCAGTCCCTGCGCCTTGAACCAGCCAATGACCGGGAGATTGACCATTCCTCGGTTGTCGACCACGGCCTGCTGAGCGGACTCTTGTCCCCGAACGCGCAACTCGAAAATGAAGATGTTGACCGCGTCCCCCGGAACCAGACGGTATTCCTCAGCAGTCGGAACCAGATCGTCCGCCGTGGGCTCCGTTGCACCACGCACGCCGCGCGGCGTGTCTTGGATGCTTAGCGAACCCCGGATTTCCAGCGTGCTTTCGCGCGTGAAAGACCCCAATTCCGTCACGTTGAGCCACGCGTTGAGAATCGAATGGCAACCTGCGAGCGGTATCGCAAGCAGAATGACCAGGAATACCGTCGTTTTGCGAAGCGATTTGTGTTGTAACATTATTTGTGACAGTCTATTACACTCGGAGACAGCCTACCGGTGCCCACGCGCGAAACGCAGCCGCAGCACCGCACCATTATCGGCTTGCACCCCACTCGGCGCTTAGAAACTTACCCGCTACTCTAAAACGCGACCAGCGGGCCCATCAGAACTGCGGTGTGCGTACGTCCAATTCCCAGCGATGTCAAGCCGAAACCACCAACGCCCGCCACCGCAAGAGCTCCCAGCACGCCCCAAACCCAAGATCCCAATCCTCAATTGCGACGTCGGAGCCTTGAGCGAATTGACGTTCGCCGACAACCCCGTAGACTGCCCCGAGAATTGTAGGAGCCCTCTTGAAAATCGGGAGTATCAGATGAAACGCGGGCGATTGTTGCGGTCAGCCATGATGTTCCTCTCCGGCGCCACCCTGCTGCAAGCCGCAGGTTGCACACCGCCGTCGATATTGGATATCCTTCAAACGGCGTTCCTCGCGGTGACAGCCGCCGGTTCGCTGGCCATACTGAACAACATATAGCGTGTGACACCGGTTTCTGACCGGTGTTGGTACGGAGAGGTTTGAAATGAAGCGCAGTGCGTTCCTTTTGATCGCGCTTGTCCTCGCCTCGGTCGGTTTCGCTCAGACACCGGCCGGCGACAGCGGGACTGCGTCCGTCGACAACTTGTTCGCGGACTTCCTCCACTACAGCGTGCTCGGTCGATTCCAATTGGCCGACGCCCACGCCCGGGAGTTGCTCGACCATCCAGACCTCGATCCCGTCGCGCTGCTGAAGCTGTCCGAGCAGCACGAACGCAGCATGGACACGCTGCTCATTCTGATCCGCAACTCCAGCATCGCAGACAGCGCGACGGCTGTGCTCACCAAAATCTACGAGGGCGAGCAGTCGCAGCGCAAGGACGCCGACCGCGTCCGCATCAACATCGACAAGCTCGGCGGGCCTCCGCAGATGGAGTACAACGCGACGCAGCGCCTCATCGATTCGGGCGAGTATGCAACGCCCTGGATGGTTCAGACGCTTCGCGATCCCGAAAAGAAGGCACTCTGGCCACGCGTCATCCGCGCTCTGCCCGCGATCGGAAAGCCCGCGGTCAATCCGCTGGTCGAAGCCGCATCCGTTCAGGATGAAAGCCTCAGGCAGACGCTCATCTTCGCACTCGGCGAACTTGGCTACGCGCAGGCTGTTCCCTATCTGCAAGCGCTCGCGACAAACGAGGACGTTTCGCCCGAGAGTCAAGCAGCAGCGGCGACCGCGATCGAACGCATCGAGCAGCGGGGCGGTTACCGCCTGCGCGCTTCCGCCGCCGACGGTTTCGTCGCGCTCGCGGAGCAGTTTTACGACGCACACGGATCGGTCAAACCCGATGCCCGCCTGAACGATGCCAACGTCTGGTACTGGAACGCGACAAACCAATTTGTCGACGCGGTGGCAGTCCCACGACGCATCTTCGGGTCGGTCATGGCCATGCGCTGCTGCGAACGGGCGCTTTCGCTCGAACCGAATCACCCCGACGCCATCGCGCTCTGGCTGGCAGCAAACATTCGCCGCGAAGCCGCCCTGGGCATGAACGTCGAAAGCGACGACGCATCCGAGCAAGGCGATAGCGATCCCACCCGCCCGCAAGACTTTCCGCGTGCGCGATACTTCACCAGCACCGCAGGCGCCCGTTACGCCCACATGGCCTTGCAGCGCGCGGTCGCAGACGGCGATGCGCAGGTCGCCCTGGGTGCCATCGCCGGCCTCCGTGACGTGGCCGGCGCTTCATCGCTCATCGGTTCCGACGACCATCAGCAAGCCATAGCAGAAGCGCTCAAGTTCCCGGACGCCGTCGTACGCATCCGCGCCGCCTTGGCGCTTGCCGACGCGCTGCCGAGATCGGGCTTCCGCGGCTCGGAGTTGGTCGTGCCCGTTCTGGCAAACGCGCTGCTGCAAACAGGCCGCAGCAACATTCTCGTGATCGCAGCCGACCAGGGCGCACTCAATCGACTGACCAACGACCTGCGCGACGCCGACACAAACGTAATCGGCGCCGCGACCTTGGCCGAGGGCCTCGAACGGGCCCGTCGCGAACTCGAATCCCTCAGCGGAATCTTACTGATCTCAGCCGGTGAGCCCGCGCGACAGATAACCGCCATTCGCGAGCGATACGAGATCGCCTCAACCCCCATCGTGCTGCTGACCACGCAAGATCAGGAAGGATTTCTCGACGAGATTCTCAAAGGCGACACGGGCGTCGCCGCGGTTGACGCAGGCGCCGATCGCGACTTGCTGATGGGGCGCCTCGCGGAAGTGGCAGAGCGCTTGGGCCGAACACCGCTCACGGCTGACCGTGCCAAGAAGATGGCACTCGAAGCTGCGGCCGCATTGCATCGCATCGCAGCAGACGGCCGAACATCGTTCGACCCGATCACGGCAGAGCGCGCCCTCACCGCGACACTCGATGCAGCCAACGAAGTTCTCCGCGTGTCCGTCGTCGACGTACTGGCTCTTCTGCCCAGCGCTTCTGCCCAACGTGCCATCGCGCGTGTAGCCCTCGACACCGATCAGCCGGAGTCGTTCCGCATCCCCGCGCTCGGCGCCCTCGCGCAATCGGCCCGTCGCCACGGCAACGAATTGGAGAGCGATCAAGTCGACGTCCTCATGGACGCCGCAATGAACGAGTCCAACATGCGTCTCCGCACAGCCGCCAGCCACGCCCTCGGCGCACTAAACCTCCCAGCCCCCAAGACGCGACAAACAATCCTCCGCTTCCACCGAGGTTAGCCCCCCAGGGTCATCCCGACGAAGCGAAGCGCCCGAGGAATCTCGCCGGAAGTCCATCCAATGTACGCCCTGTAGGATCTTCGGCGGCGTTCAAGAAGGGACGATCCGCAGATTGCGCAGATTGGCGCAGATGAAGAGTCTGGAGCGGCGTTTCTCCAAATCTGCGCAATCCGCGGATGCTCTCTCGTCTCGGTTGGGAAAGACATGTGCTTGCGCGCACCCTCCCTGTTCACGCGAAGTTTCGTCAACGCGACAACCCCCGCCCGACGCGCTATGATTCCCCGTTGGAGGCGCGTCGATGAAGCGTTCAATATCCCGCAAGTGGGCCGTCGTCGTGTGGATCGCAGCGATTTTGGTGGTAGTGGCGTTCTTCCGCGATTTGGGGTGGATGGCCGTGGTCTTGGTACTCCTCTGCCTCCCGGCGGGAGCCCTCTTGCGGCGTGATCCGCCCCCACCGCGCGGCCACTGCCAGTCCTGCGCGTACAATCTGACGGGCAACGTGTCGGGCGTGTGTCCCGAATGCGGGGAGAGAAGGGCGGAGGCCGAGCCATGATGGGCTTTCAAGCACTCATCGTCTTTCTTTGCGGCTATGTGTTGGTTCGACTCGCTCGGAGTCGCCCGCGATTCCGACGCGTGGTAAGAACGGTCGCATTGACTCTGACCCTCGTCCTCTTTGGTCTCTGGGTAACGAGCATGCGCTACTCATTCGCGTACAACGGATCATCGGTTTGTTTGTGGTTCAAGGCAGGCACATACGTTGCCATGAATCCGCGCGGGATGGTCGCCGCCACCGGTTGGTCGGGATTCACGCGAACTCCATGGCGACTGTCTCTGGGTCTCTATGACGGCGGCATGATATTTGGCACGCCGGGCTGGTTGCCCCTGGCCGCGGCCGCGTACCCACTGGTTGCGCTCCGCAGAAAGCGGCGACGTTCGAAGAACTGCTCGCGGTGCGCCTTCGACTTCACCGACGTCGACACAGACCGCTGTCCCGTATGCGACGAGCAGCGCCAATGGGAAGTTGTCGACGGGGAACATCTCGCCCGGCTCCAAGCGGGACTCTGTCCACACTGCGAGTACAACCTCACCGGCAACGTCTCCGGTGTCTGCTCGGAATGCGGAGAGCGCGTGTGATTCGCAACGTGGGCGATCGGGGCGGCGGGTAAAACCCGCCCTACCCTGATTTCGACTTTCTGTTTTCGACTTTCGACTTTCCGCCCTACGGCGCGACGTGAATCCGCGACTTAATCTGCTGGAAGATCGCCCGCGTGACGGTCGACTTATTGAGCGTATAGAAGTGAATGCCAGCCACGCCGCCGTCGATGAGGGCGTTGCATTGTTCCGTGGCGTGATAGCTGCCCACGTGGCGGACGGACTCGGGATCGTCCTCGACGGCTTCGATCTTGTTGAGCAAACCCTTGGGAATACCGGCTCCGCACATCTGCGTGAATCGCTTAACCTGCTTAACGCTCTGAACGGGCATGATCCCCGCGATGATCGGCACGTTGATTCCCGCCGCCGCAGCCCGATCGCGGAAGGCGAAAAAGTCGTCGTTGCTGAAGAAGAGCTGCGTGATCAAAAAGTCCACGCCGGCATCCACCTTGCGTTTGAGATGGTCGAGGTCGGTCTTGGCGTCCGGCGATTCGGGATGCTTCTCCGGGTAGCAAGCCGCACCAATGCAAAAGTCATGACGATCGCGGATGAACGAGACGAGATCGTTGGCGTGGGCGAATCCGCCTTCGGTCGCGACAAACGTCTCCTCGCCCTTGGGCGGGTCACCGCGCAGCGCGAGCACGTTTTCCATGCCGTTCGTCTTGAGATCGTCCACGACGGCTGCGATCTCCTGCCGCGTCGAACCGACGCAGGTCAGGTGGGCCATCGACTCGATCTCGATGTCGTTCTTCATGCGCTTGACGAGGTCGACGGTCTTCTTCCGCGTGCCCCCGCCCGCGCCGTAGGTTACCGACACGTAGCTCGGGTCCAGCGGTTTGAGCGACTCGATCGTGCGGTACAGATCCCAAAAGCCGATCTCCGTTGTCGGCGGGAAGAACTCGAACGACAGCGTCGGATGCTGCTGATCCAGAATATCGCTGATTCGCATGGCGGCATTATCTCCGGCGAGCCGGCGGCGTTTGAACTTTCCTACAGCGCAAGCCGTCGCCCGTGTTCAATTCTCAGGCGAACGGTTGTTTCTAATCGTCGCGCGTACGACCCCGGCTCCCCCCATTGTACGCCGATTTCGGTCGTAGGCCAACGAGGCAACCCGTTTCCACTCATCGACACGCCCTCGCATACCCCGTGAATGCAATCGCCCCTATATTGCCCCCGGTACGCCACCAGGACACGCTCCGGCTGTTTTCGGTTGAATTCCGAGGCACGATGCTCTATGAATGACAGAGGGTCGAGCCAAGATTTGGAGCATCCCCATGGGTGGAAAAACCGCAACGCTGGTGTCCCTCGCAGCCCTTGCCGGCTTTTGGCTAAGCAGAGAGTTTTGCTGAGGGCATCCTCTCGCGCCGCTCGGTTCGTGCGGCTTGTTGGCCGGCATCGCTGGGGTTCCGCTCGCGTTCAGCATGTCATTCAAGGCATGCCGGGCGAAGCAGGACCGCTTGTTCGCCGTCCTCGGAGCCATCGTCGCCACGGGCGTCCTCGCGGCGTTCGCACGGGCGTTGTTGCTTTGGTGATGAGCTGCCCATCCGTGTCGCCCAGCAGTTGACGGCTTGCATGGTAGGCGCCGTGCTCCGCGAGACAAGATCAGATGCAAGACCTCAAGACGCGATATGTTGCCCTATCGATCACGTCTGCGATGGGGCTGTTTGGTTGTGCAGCGATCACGAGCGACACATTCGAGGTGGCCACGTTGAACATCGCGCATGGCCGAGGTTTGGCGCGGTCGCAGATCGGCATGCCACGCGCGGCGTTCGAATCCAATCTTGATGCGGTAGCATCCATCTTGCGGCGGGAGGGACCGGACCTTGTCGCAATGCAGGAGGCAGACGGTGCGTCGATTTGGAGCGGGAGCTTTGACCACATCGCTCGACTCGCCCACGCGGCGGGCTATGAACATCGGTATCGCGGGGCGCACGTGGACAACGGGCTGGGAGATGCACGGCTACGATATGGGACGGCACTGCTCGCGCGCGTGCCGATGTCGATGACCGATTCCGTCCGGTTTG
>JAJDDU010000407.1 GCA_029260155.1 Phycisphaerae bacterium
GGTTGCAGAAGCCGTCTGGCGCGCAATCGCCGAGAGGACCGCCGGCGTCGATGTTGATGGTGTCACAGCCGTTGTTGCCGGCGAAGCAGGTCAGGGCGTGCAGCGCGTCCGCAAGGTTGCAGAAGTTATCCAGCGCGCAGCCGCCAAGTGGTCCGCCCATGTCGGACGGATGCGTCTTGGCCACGCCGCTGCACGCGCCCGCGTTGCACTCCCACCAAGTGCACACGTCGTCGGTGACACCGCCGCCGTCGAGATCGGCGCAGTCGGCCGCCGTCGCACACGCCAGTTCGATTCCCGAGGCAAACACTGTAGTATGATCGACATTGGCCCAGGCGAATCCCGCCATGTCTTCGGTAACCCAGAAAACTCCATAGTCACCCAAGTCGTCGCTCAGATCGGCCAGTGTCGGTGCCGTTGGGCCCTGTTCGGCGAATCTGTCACCCACGCGTCCAGCGTGGCCTGGACTGTCCTGCGTGTTGCCTTCAGCAGCCAGCACCCAACTGTCGCTGGCTGCGTCATACCACGTCAGATCGAACAACAGCGGATCCGCTCCGCCCAATGAGGCCGCATCAAACGGAACGACGACGGTGGCGATGAACTCGCCGTCCTGCAGTGTCGTCTCAATCTCTAGTGTTGTTCCCAGCACCGCAAAGCCGCTTGCACCTGGGTGCAGGTTCTGGCTAGTTTCGGTGGCCGTTACCGAAGCGTTGTCAGGTCCGGAGACATTAGTCATCTCGACGAGAGCACTGTCAATCGACCCGGACCCCGGCACAAGGGCGATACCGCGCGGGCCATCGATGTCCACCAGGTCCTCGACCATCGAGCCGTCCAGATTGGCGCGGCGGATCTTGTCCGCGCTGTAGTCAGTCCAGTACATTTGTCCCTTGCTGACATTCAGAGAGATGCTCTGCGGCGATTCCAGTCCGGTAGTGACGAGATCTTCGATGTTTGTTCCGTCCAGATTGGCACGTCTGATCTTGACCGGAAGGATCTCAGTCCAGTACATTTTGCCCCCCTCGACATCCAGAGAAACTCCGCGCGGCATCCCAAGTCCAGTTATGAGCTCTTCGGCGGTTGTTCCATCCAAGTTGGCACGTCTGATCTTAGTGAACTCAGTCCAGTACATCTTGCCCCCGTCAACATCCAGAGAAATACCGTACGGTGAACTTATTCCCGAGTTGCCGAGGATCTCGATGTTTGTTCCGTCCAGATTGGCGCGTTGGATAGCGTCAGCGATGAAGTCGGTGACCCAGTACATCTTGCCCGCACCGAGGTCGAGGGCAATGTTCCTCACACCTGTCAGCCCGGTAACGAGGCTCACCGAATCCGAGCCGTCCCAGTTCGTCCGGTGAATCGTACTAGAGTCCGTCCAATAGACATTCCGCCCGGTTGGGTCCAACGCCATCCCGATCGGGAAACGGCCACTTGGCCACGCGAGCAATGTTTCCACGTAGGAACCGTCTAGATTGGCGCGTTCAATGGTCCCGCCGGAAGACAATCCGCTGGACCAATACATCTTCGCAGTGGGATCCAGCACGGTTGTCTCACCGGTGTCCAGATCCGGGTCCGCCAAGGTTTGTTCGCAATCGTCGAGGATACCATTAACGTCGCTATCAACTCCCGTTCCACAACCCACAAGAAGGGAACACCGCGATCCGATGGCACCGCAATCGAGCTCGCACTCGTCCGCTAGGCCGTTGCCATTGCAGTCGAGTCCCTCGAAGTTGATCCCGAGGTCGGCACATATGCCGCAGCCGAGAGTCTCGATCTCGCTGACGCACTGCTCATCCCACACTCCGGCGCAACACGCGGGGTCGACTACGCAGACACACTGTGCAAGGTCAGGGTTGCCTTCGCATCCGCTTCCGTGGCCTGTCTCGCAGCAATTGCTGCCAATCCCACCCATTGCCGTCAACTTTGTGTTGAAGCACACGTCATTAATCTCGTCGCAATTCGGGAACTCCACCGTACATGGATCGTCACCTAACTGACAGCCAAACAACGCGGAATCGCATGTCTCAGCCCCGTTGCAGTAAGTGCTGTCGTCACACAGCGCATCTTCATCCGTGTACTGGCAGCCCTCCGCCGGGTCGCAGACGTCGGCGGTGCACGTTATGCTGTCGTCACAGTTCAAGTCGTTTGCTATGTTCACGCAGCCGGAAGCAATGTCGCAAAGATCATCGGTACAAGCGATTCCGTCGCTGCAGACCGCGTGATTGGGCGTGAAGGTACAAACACCGTTTTCGCAGGTGTTCTCAGTACAGGTCACGGCGTCAACGCACTCAGCATCAGCGCAACAACCCGGAAGAGTGGCGCACGTTGCGTTGTACCAGGTACCCGACATGAAAGTGGTGCATACAGCCTCGTCCGAGCGCGAGCACATTTGAATGCCGCCCGATTCGTAGCAGCATGCACCAACCGGTCCGTTGGTACCACAGCTTCCAAGCCCACAAGGGCCAAACTGGCACCAGACAATCGAGGCATCTACGAAGTCGACCGTTCCGTCGCCGTTGACGTCGGCTGGTACGCAGGAACACGGATTGGTTCCGGCGATGCAAGACAACACTTGGATCACATCCGAACTGTTCACAAACCCATCCGGCCCACAGCTACCGCCACTCCCGCCTATGTCACCGTTGCATGCTGTCGCCGTCGATTGCGCTCCGCTCGCAAGGCCACACGACACGGCGACAGCTAGGATTGCCCGCTTGAATTTGTTTCTTCGCGCCGCGTTACCTGGCGACCAACGCGAGACAAAGGAATTGGACCTGCTATCCCTCCATGTCACCGTGCACTGGGCGTTCACAGGAAGGAGTGGGCCATTTCGAGACGCTCGCTTCGTGTGTTGATGCATCTTCGTTCTCCTGAAAGTGGGTTCTCCTCCCAAAAAGTTACTGACCT
>JAJDDU010000408.1 GCA_029260155.1 Phycisphaerae bacterium
GTTCTCGCGATCGGGCTGGGCATGTTCGGCCTAGCATCGGTTGAAACGACCGCGCAGGCGTCGGCCGTTGATTTCGGAGTGCTCCTGGACGCCCTGCCGCTCGATGCACCGAAGGCGTTCAGGAAGTTCCTGCTCCGATACGACGCCAAGCCCACCACGCCGATCACGGCCCAACGGAGTGCCTCGGCCCTGAATTTTGCTACGCCGGCTGTACTGCCCGGCGGATTCCAATTGAAAACCGTCTATGAAATCAAGATCGGGGGCTCGAAAGGAATCGCCGTTGCGTATGACAGGAATGGCGAGTTTCTAGCGGCCGTATTCCACGCGCCGATGAGGCACGAGAGACTTGCATCGCGCAAAGACAATCCCTGCATAATCGGCGAAAGATGCTGCCACAAAGTGCAGGTCGGCCAATGGAAGCTGGTCCACGCGACCGATCCGACGACCTGCCATTGCCTGCTGAGTCGGCTTGACGAGCAAAGCGAGATACCTGCGATCATGCAGGCGATCGCGCCGGCCCTGCCGAACGCTCCCTAGCCGCGAATGTTCCGCGTTTCCGCATCGCCGATACTCTTCATATCGACCCGGGCGCGAAGTTTATACAGGATCGACCGGACGCCAAGGAAATTCTTGAACAGCCAGTTGTTCAGCGGCATCGAACGCATGTAGTGCTTACGCACAGCCTCGGTCACCAGCTCGACGCCTTCTTGAACGTACGCCTCACTTCCGAAATCGAACGGTTCTTCTTGAACCAAGCAACCATTCACCCAACTTGCCAAATCGAGGGCACATCGCATGTGGCCCGGATCGACCTGATCGGCGCTCTCCCGCGCCATGGCTCGAACGAGAACTCGTCGCACGGCCTCTTCGCCCTCATAGAACGCCTCCGTGCATTCGCACATGTAGTCCCAGTCTTCGTCGCTGAACACGCGGCAGCAGCCGAAATCGATAAAGCCAAGTCGCCCGTCGGAACCGAACAGGAAGTTACCCGGGTGCGGATCGGCGTACCACATTCGGGCTCGTCCGCACACTCTGAAACCGGACCGCATGATCAGTGTGCCGAAATGATCGCGCAGCGACTGTGACGGGTTGGTGGCCAGAAACTCCTCAAGATGCACGCCGTCCACATGCTCCATCGTCAAAACGCGACGCGTGGAGTATTCATCGAACACCTTGGGTACGACGATCTGATCGCTTTCCTCGAACGCCGCGCTCGCTCTGCGCAGATGGTCGGCTTCCGCTTCATAGTCGGTTTCTGTCTCGAGCATCCGCCGCGAGTCGTCAAACTGATCGCGAAGATTGTCCCAGTCAGCCGACAGGCGCATCGGCGTCAGAAGCGCCTTCATGTTGCGAAAGTCCGACCGAATCGTCGCGGCGATATTCGGGTACTGCACTTTGACTGCCACACGCTCCCCAGACTGCAACCGCGCCCGATGCACCTGCCCCAAAGATGCCGCGGCGAACGCCCGGGTGTCGAACTCCTCGAACACCTCCTCAGGATCGCGACCCAACTCGTTGCGCAGGTGCTCGCGCATCAGCGCGTAGTGCATCGGAGGCGCTTCGAAGTGCAGCTTGCTCAGCGTCTCCATGAACTGCTCCGGCAACACCTTGGGATAGGCGCCGAGCAGCTGGCCGATCTTCATGATCGCGCCGCGCATGTACGTCATGCCGCCCAGCACCTTGACCGCAGCCGCCAGGTGCGTTTCATTAAGCTGACGCTCCTTTTCATCCGCCGTGGCGTAACTGCTGCGAATCCAGTACGCGAGGTACGCAGCCGCGATCTTGGCCTGCATTGATCCGAGAATCCAAAACCGAGTCAGCGAACCGACCGGCAGCTTCTTGTGCGACAGGCTGGACAACAATTCGTGCAACGCGGCGTTCGCGCTGGGCTCTTTCGGCGACTCATCGGGAAGAGCAGCCACTAGTTCTCCGACATTAAGCGTCATCAGTCTTCTCCGATCGCGCCGAGTTGTTCGACAACGAAGCCACGAACAACCTCAGCGACTGATCCAACAGCACCAACGTATCCTCCTGGTTCGGCGATTCGTCGTTCGACCAGAACGACAGCGCCCCCAGGTACAGCGTCCAATAGAGATGCACAGCCACAAACGAAGCGTCACTCATGCCGTGCTCAGCCAGAAGCTCTCCCACGGTCTCCATGTGGCCCACCCGCAAGCGTTCGCACGCGTCCGACGACGACGCCTTGGAGAACGGGCTCATCATCGTTTCCAGCACCGGGCCCACGAATCCGCGATACGGTTCGAGGCCGCGAACACCGGCCATCACGTGGGCGAACAAGCTCTCGTCCAGCGCTTCCCCACCACGCCGCCGCTGCCGATATCCTGCCTCGGCGCGGTCCAGACTCTCAGCCATAATGGTCATGGCCACGGCCTCCTTGTTCGGAAAATAATTGAAGAGTGTGCCCGTCGCGATCTCGGCGGCACCGGCGATATCGCGTGTCGTCGTATCTTCCAAGCCCTTTTTAGAAAACAACTTACGAGACTCTCGTAGAATTCGCGATCGTGTCGCTTCCTTGGCTTCTGCGGTGACCCTCATTTCGTCAGCTCCCTCGAAATCGGACGAACTCTTATATGAGCACGCTCATAATATACGCCGCAAAAACCCGGCAGTCAACAACAAACTGAGCATGATCATATAACAATCCAGCCGCTTGCCACCTGATCGGTGGCCAGCGGCTGGATTCGTGATTCTGGGTTCGTGGCTCTTGCTACCCGCAACGGGCAAGGAGCCGGATGACTATCGGTTCGCGACTGCACTGCGGGGCCCGCGTCGACTGCGACGGCTGGGGCCGTTCTTGGTGCCGAAGCGGTCCTTGGGCCTATTGCTGTCACTGTTCTTACGCGGGCCGGTGCGCGGGCGGCCGTGGGTTGGGACAGCCACCTCTTTCGGAGCGACGTACCCGGGGATGTCCGCTGCGGGTTGCAGTGGGACGCGAAGCAGGCGTTCGATGTCGCGGAGGCTACCGTAGTCTTCGCGGCTGACAAAGGACATGGCTGTTCCGCTTGCTCCCGC
>JAJDDU010000409.1 GCA_029260155.1 Phycisphaerae bacterium
GGCAGCCGCGCGTGGTCTCGATGCGGTAACGATGGACGGCGCCGCGCTGATTGTCGGGGGCTGCGGGCTCGAAACGGTCTCTGACCTGGACCCACTGCGTGTCGAGTTCGTAATCGGGAAACGGGTACTCGTCGAGTTCGAGGTGCAGGGGGGCGACCTCGTTGCGGATGATCTTGCCGTTTTGTCGAAACGACAGGCCTGCGATGCCGGTAGGGTCGCGTCCTTCTTCGAGCGTTCGGGCGAGTTCGAGCATGGCGTGTTCGCCTTCGCCGACGCAGATGATCTCAGCCACTTCGAGGGATTCCTCGGGGGCCATCGTGGGGTGCGTTCCGCCCCAGACGATCGGCGTCTTAATGCCGGCGTCGCGGATGGCGGCGGTGAGTACGCCGGCGCGGTGGAAGGTGTTGGTCATCAGGGACATGCCGATCAGGTCGGCGCGGCGCACGCGCGCGATGAAGTCATCGAGGAACGCGGGTGAGAAGTCGGCCTTGGCTGTGTCGCGTTTCGAACGCATGAAGAGGGTCTGCACGGCTTGGCCGTGGGCCTTGAGATAGGCGGAGACGTATCTGAGACCCAATGCAATCGGATGCGTGTATGTGGATACGAGGGCAACGCGCATGACAGACGCCTCCCGTGCAAGCGGGCTAGACTCTCCGAATCCCGTTGGCGACGGATTCTAACTTTGCGTCGAGTGGCGGGCAAGTCCATTCTGCGGCAGACGGCGGGCCACGGATCTGCGTCTACGGGCCTATGGGCACCAGTCGCTTAAGGTGGTGGGCGGCGTGGATGAAGTGCAGACGGTCCCACTCGGCGCGAGTTAGCCATCCAAAGAAGGGATGCAGGTGAAGTGGGCCGGTGTGGGCGCGGTAGCGTGCGACGGCGTCTTCCAGGGCGTCGATGGCTTCGTCAAGAGTGACGTCGCCTGGCGGGTTGAGTTTTTCGGTGACGGTGAAGCCGTCGCCGAGCGTGTTGGATTCGAAGACCTGCCGCAGCACGCGGCGTCCGAAGAGGGTGCGCATGACGCGGTGTTTGGTGACGCCCAATCCGTCGATCGACCCGTTTAGCGTGTCAGCGATGTGGCGGCATGTCTGGCCGAGCGTCCAGTTACCGGTGGCGCGGTTGCCTTGGCGCAGGCGGTGTACGTCTTCGATCACTTCCGTGAGGTCGTCGAAGATCAGTCCACTACGCGGTTGGGGGGTTTGTTGGTGGCTCATGTTCCGTTCATCGCGCCGAACTTCGTGCTATGGAGGTCCGTATGATGATGGATCGTGTGTCGTGGGACAAGCGCTGCGATGCAATGGAACGGTGATCTGGAATCGATCCCACGGATTCCAATCCGTGGGATCGATAACCGGAATCGTGAACGGGACATCCTGTGGGCGACCACGTATGATGTCGCGCGCGCTGAGGGTCGAAAAGGGATCATGGGAATGCGTGGACGTGTGTCGATAGTTTGAGGGTTGTGATGGTTGAGTCATTGGAAAACGAGACGCCCGCGCGCAAGGGGTCGAATGCGTGGTTCTTGGCGCTGGTCCTGGTAGCGGTGGGGGGGTACGCCTACGTGAACCGTCTCGTGGAGACGGACATCGCGTGGGGGGATGATCTCGCGGCCGCTCAGGCGAAAGCGCGCGAGATGGGATCGGCTGTGCTGATCGATTTCACTGCCACCGGGTGCGTGTACTGCGTGCGGATGGATCGCGAGGTTTTTACGCGGGCCGATGTGGCAGAGTCGATGGAAAGATTCGAGAATGTGCGGTTGTATTGCTCGGATGCGCCTGATGCGTGTGCGCGGTATGGCGTGCAGGCGTTTCCCTCGTTCGTAGTGATCGATCCTGACGGCAAGCCGCTCGTCGGTGTGGAGGGGTTCGTGCCGGCGGACGAGTTCATGACTTTCGTGGAGCGCGCTTCCGAGCTGGCTTGGCCGGGGGGGCGGGTAACGGCGGCTGACCCTTCAGGCGCGCCTTGAGATATCGTCCAGTCGTGCTCTTGCGATTCTTGGCCACATCTTCGGGCGTTCCCTCTGCCACGATGTACCCGCCCTTGTCGCCGCCCTCAGGGCCTAAGTCGATGACCCAGTCAGCCGTCTTGATGACGTCGAGATTATGTTCGATGACGATCGCCGCGTGTCCTTGGGCGACGAGTCTGTTCAGCACGTTGAGCAGCTTGTGGATGTCGGCGAAGTGCAGCCCGGTGGTTGGTTCGTCCAGGATATACAGCGTGTGACCTGTAGGCGACTTTCCGAGTTCTGCCGCAAGCTTGACGCGTTGGGCCTCTCCGCCGGACAGTGTCGTCGACGATTGCCCGAGCTTGAGATATCCGAGGCCGACGTCCACGACGGCGCGGAGGAGTTGCTTGATCTTGGGGAAGTTCTGAAAGAAGACGACGGCTTTTTCGACGCGGGTGTCCAGCACGTCGGCGATGTTCTTGCCGCGGTATCGGATTTCGAGCGTCTCGCGATTGTACCGCGTCCCGTTGCAGGTCGCGCACTTGACGAAAACGTCGGGCAGGAAGTGCATCTCGATGCGCTTGGTGCCTTGCCCTTGACACTCCTCGCAGCGGCCGCCCTTGACGTTGAAGCTGAAACGCCCGGCCCCGTAGCCGCGGATCTTGGCATCGCGCGTCTTGGCATAGAGTTGACGCACGAGATCGAAGACGCCGACGTAGGTGGCTGGGTTGCTACGCGGCGTTCTGCCGATGGGCGACTGATCGATTTGTATGACCTTATCCACCCGCGTCGCGCCGATGATTTGATCGTGCGCGCCCGGACGCGGACCGGTTCCGTTGATCCTACGGTTGAGAAGGCGGAGCAGGATTTGCGTGACGAGCGTGCTCTTGCCGCTGCCCGAGACGCCTGTGACGCAGACCATCCCGCCCAGCGGAAACTGCACCGTAAGGTCTTTTAGGTTGTTCTGTCGTGCGCCCCGGATTTCGATGCGATTGGTTCGAACAAAGGGGCGTCGTTCTTGGGGCACGGGGATTTCGAGCTTGCCGGTTAGATACTTACCGGTGGTGGAGTCAGGCGACGCGAGCATTTCCTCAAGCGCGCCGTCGATGATGACGTGACCACCTTGCTCGCCTGCGCCAGGGCCCACGTCGATGACGTGCTCGGCGGCGGAGATGACTTCTTCATCGTGTTCGACCACGACGACGGTGTTGCCGGCCTTTGCGAGTTGTTGGAGCGTGCGGACGAGACGGCGGCTGTCGCGTTGATGCAGGCCGACGGTGGGTTCGTCGAGGACATAGCAGACGCCAATCAGACCGCTGCCGATCTGTGTGGCCAGGCGGATGCGTTGGGCTTCCCCGCCGGAAAGCGTCGCGCTGCCGCGATCCAGTGAGAGGTAGTCAATGCCGACGTTCTCGAGGAACTTCAGGCGATTGCGTATCTCGCGCAGCGGTTGCTCGGCGATCAGAGCAGCCTCACCTTGGAAGGAAAGCTCGTCGAAGAACACGCGCGCTTGCCCGACCGTCGCGCTGCAGATTTCGGAGATGCTCTTGTCGTCGATGGTGACGGCCAGCAGTTCGGTGCGGAGGCGCGCGCCGCGACAGACGGTGCAGGGCGCTTCGCTGAGGTAGCGGTGGAGTTTTTGCTTGACGGTTTCGGAGTCGGTGGCTTGCCACCGTTTTTTCAACGCAGGGATGACCCCGAGAAAATCGTGCCCGAATTCGCGGGCGTCTTGCCGTTGCGTTCCGTGCAGGAGGATTCGGACGAGGTCCGGCGAGATGTTGCGAAACGGCGCGTCGAGTGACACATTGAAGCACGCGCAAAAAGCCTCGATAGAGAGCGGCGTTGCAGGCGTCTTGGCGTTTTTCGCGGTTTGGGGAAACGCTGAGACGGCGCCGGCGCGGAGGGTCACGTCGCGATCGGAGACGATGAGGTCGGGGTCGAATTCGAGGACGGTTCCGAGGCCGTCGCAGGCTGAACAGGCGCCGTGGGGCGAATTGAAACTGAACACGCGCGGCGACAGCTCCGGCAGGGCGACCGCAGGGTGGTCTGCACAGGTGAAGCTGTGGCTGAAGGGGGTGTCGGTTAGGTTGTCGGTGTCGGGGCCGATGGCGGCAATGACTCGCCCTTCGCCGAGTTTGAGCGCGAGTTCGAGGCTGTCGGCGAGCCGGGCCGTGATGTGATCGCGGACGATGAGGCGGTCGACCACAATATCGACGCGCGTTGTCTTGCGTTTGGACTGGGGCGGTGCTTCTTCGAGTGGGTAGTAGACGCCGTCAACACGAACGCGGGCGTAGCCGTGCTTGGCGGCAGCGTCGAGCATCTGTTGACCGTCTGCGTTGTCGGCGCGGTTCAGCGGCGCGAGGATGACGACACGCTCGCCTTCCGGGGCGCTCAGGATCGTATCGACCATTCGTGCGGTGGTGTGCCGTGTGATCGGCTTGCGACACAGATGACAATGGGGCGTGCCCACCTGGGCGAAGAGGATTCGGAGGTAGTCGTATATTTCGGTGGTGGTCGCGACGGTCGATCGCGGGTTGGAGGTGGTGGCCCGTTGTTCGATTGCGATGGTAGGGCAGAGTCCGTCGATCTGATCGACGTCCGGCCTGGGCATTTGTTCGAGGAATTGGCGGGCGTAGGCGCTCAGCGATTCGACGTACTTCCGCTCGCCCTCTGCGTACAGGGTGTCGAACGCGAGCGAGCTCTTGCCCGAGCCGCTCAGCCCGGTAATGACGGTGAGCGCATCGTGGGGGATGCTCACGGTGATGTTCTTGAGATTGTGTTGTCTCGCGCCGGCAACGCGGATGTAGCGTTTCGTGCTCAAGGGCTGGTCCTGCAAGAGAATTCGACTTCCCGCCTACGCGCGCAGCCTGTGAACATAAGATCGCGTCGTCCGGAATGCAATATGTTGGCATTCCGTGTTTTTGCCGATTATCCGGACAGCAGGCGAGCGTGTGGGACCGCAAACGGCGATCGCTAGTAAGCGCCATCGGCCAAATGTCCGACCTTGCGGAAGAGAGACCGTGACGCGGTCCCGATGTCGGATACTGTGTGAATTGGCGGTGGATTGGACCCAACGGGGGAGTCGAACGTATAATCCACCGGACAGGGAGCACTGTACACGGGCCGTTGGAGGGGCCGAACTCCTCGTGATGTCCTCGTGACGCCGAGCAGCGTCGATAGCCAAAACCTCTATCTGGGAGTGGCAATGAGAAGATCAGAGCATCGCAGCCGTTACCAAGTGTTGTTGCCCATCGCTATGTGCGCCGTCCTCGCGCCGATCGTATCGGTTCGGGGCGACGATACTTCACTGACGCGCGTCGAACGGCGAGCTCTGTGGGGAAAGAACATGGAGGTGATCGAGCGGCTGCGCAGCGCTCCGGTCCCCGAAAAGGTTGACGAGACCCCCGAGCACAAGACGCCCGAAGCGAAAATGGCGTATTGGCTGGGCACTTATCGCAAGCAGTTGGCCGAGCACGCCGAGGCGAAGCTCAAGGACTACAACCGCTACGTCGAACGGGCCAAGGGGCATCTGGAAAAGAAGGAATTGCGCGAAGCTCTGATCGAAGCCGCACGGGCGCTGGAGAGCGCCGACGACGAAAAGGCGTTGCTCTCAAGTGACTGGGTTCAAGAGCTCACAACGCTCGCCGTCGCCAAGGCGACGGAATACCGCGAGGCCAAGAGATGGAACAAGGCCCACGCTCTGTATTACGATCTCACCGCCCTGTTTGAGGACAACAAGAAATACGACAAAGCCCGCCTCGAATGCCTGAACATCGCCCGCCTCGACGTGATTTACGAGGATAAGGACCGCTGGACCGAGTTGCTAGAGGGGATCGACCCGCAAAACGTCATCGATGCTCTGACTCGCATTGAGAGGTTCTACGTGCAGGAGTGCGATTTCCGCGACGTCGCAGCCGCCGGGATCGAGCGCCTGATGCTCCTCGGCGAATCGGAGAAGATGCGCGAGGCGTTCGACGGGTTGGCCGACGAGGAACTTCGCGAGGAGTTCACGGAGCGGACCCGCGCCCGACTCAAACAGGTTCGACGCAGCAAGGCGGATCGGTTTCACGCCAAGCAGGCCAGGGAGCATTTCGCACGGCTGCTCGCTGTGAACGATCAGACCATCCGGCTGCCCGCGGAGTTGATTGTCTACGAATTCATGTCCGGTGCACTTGACCCTCTGGATGACTTCACGTCCGTGATCTGGCCCGTGGAGTTCCGCGAGTTCGATAAGCACACCCGTGGCGGTTTCGTCGGCGTGGGCATCAGCATCACCGGCGGTGATGAGATTCCGGTACGCGTCGTGTCGCCCTTGGAAGATACGCCGGCCTACAGAGCGGGCGTCCTTCCGGATGACATCATCACGCACGTTGACGGCAAGCCGATCAAGGACGAGTCGAAAGATCCGCCGCAAAGGTGGTCGCTCAACAAGGTCGTCTCAACCATCACCGGGCCCATGGGCACCGAGGTGACGCTCACAATCCATCGTCCCGCGTTGGACAAGGACATTGAATTCGTCCTGGAGCGCGCCCAGGTCGAGATTCAATCGGTTAAGGGCTACACCCGCAGGAAGGACGACCCGGCGAAATGGGATTTCATGATCGATCCCGACACGGGGATCGGCTACACACGGGTCACCAGTTTCCAGGAAAACACCGTTGAGCAGTTGAGCGTCGCCATCGCGGAGATGAAAGCGCGCGAGGCGAAGGGCTTGATCCTCGACCTGCGTTTCAACCCCGGCGGGTTGATGAAAGCCGCCATCGAAATGTCACAGCTCTTCCTCGATAAAACTGATACGGTGGTCAGCACGCGCGGCATGCGCGAGGGCAATTGGCAGAACCCGGCCGCAGACCACGACGGCCCGTGCCGCGACCTGCCGCTTGTGGTGCTGGTCAATGAGTACAGTGCGAGCGCTTCGGAAATCGTGTCCGGCGCGTTGTTTGACCACGAGCGGGCGCTCATCGTTGGCGAACGGACGTTCGGTAAATTCAGCGTGCAGAAACTGATGCAGTTGGGTGGGAGTGTCGCTCATCTCAAGCTGACTACCGCACGCTACTATCTCCCGAGCGGGCGCGAGATGCACCACGAGGAAGGGCGTACGGAGTGGGGCGTCATGCCCAACTTCGAGCAGCACGTCGTCCCCAAGGAACTGTTCAAGATCAGGAAAATGTGGCGCGATCGAGACATCGTCGGCCATGCCCCAGAACGCATCGCCGCTGCCGATGACGAGTCGTCCGAAGATCCGGTGAAAGAGACCAAGACGGACGACGAAGAAACTACCACCGTCGCTGCCGGTGACGACGCAGCCCCGGACGACAAAGACGAAGCCGTCGCGGGCGCGGAAGATGCAGAAGAAGACGTCGTAGGCCCCGACGATGACGACTATGTCTTGAAACTCGAGCCGGATCCCAACGAGCTCCCCGACGTGGACACCCAGCTCGAAACAGCCTTGCTCCTTATGCGTTTGCACGTGATGGGCGAAACCGAGCTCCGCGTCGCCGCGATCGAGCGCGCCGAGCACGATGCAGACGCGGTGCGCAATCCGTAGGGGCTCGGCCGGAGTTCTTGGCGTGCCCACGGTAGGGCGGGTTTTACCCGCCTTCTTGCTCTGATTCGGGTGGATGCTACTCGTAGCGAAGCGCTTCGACGGGGTCGAGGCGGGATGCGCGAATGGCCGGATAGATGCCGCTGACGATGCCAATGCCGACGGCCATGATCAGTGCGAAGACGATTGCGCTGGGCGGTGTGAATGTATTAAGCACCTTTGTGATCTTCTCAAGCAAGTCGGAAAAGGCCATCCCCGCCAAGACGCCCAATCCCCCGCCGAGCAGGCTGATGATTGCAGCTTCGATGAGGAACTGTGAGAGGATGTCGATGCGACGAGCGCCGACGGCGATACGCACGCCGATTTCTCGTGTCCGCTCCGTCACGGAGACGAGCATGATGTTCATGATGCCAATGCCGCCCACCAGCAGTGAAATGCCCGCAATGCTGAAGAGCACGACCTGAAAGATCTGCGTGACGTCGCCGATCTGCTTCTTGGCTTGTTCGCGATTGAAGATCCCGAAATCATCGCCCGTGCCCGCGCGGATCTTGTGCTCCTGACGCAGCGTTCGGCTGATCTGCTGGATGGCGGGTTCCAGCTGATCCGGACTGGTCGTTTGGGCTGTGATCATGGTGACGAACCGGATCCCAAACAGACGTTTCATGCCTGTATTCAGTGGGACAGCGACCTGCGAGTCGACCTCGCGAAAGCCCATGAACCCCTTTTTCTCCATCACGCCGACAACGGTGAAGCGCAATCCCTCGATCTTGACCGGCGCGCCCAGCGGCGGCATTTCTCCGAACAACTCATCAGCCACCTTGTAACCCAAAACACACACCTTGCGCTCAGCGAGGTCATCCTCACGCGTGATGAAGCGGCCCTTGGCGGGGTGGTAGTTGTTGATCGATTCGTAGTCCTCAGTCGTCGCGATGACCGAGACGCGCTTGTTCTTGTGGAAGTACTTGATCTGCAACGGCTGCATGATCTCCGGCGCGGTCGCTTTGACGAGCGAGCAATCGCGGATGAGGGCGTCGGCATTTTTGCGCGTCAGCGTATCGAACCGGGCGCGACGGCCATGACCCTGCTCACCGCCGGGGACGATCATGATCTGGTCGGCGCCCATCGACTCGAATCGACTCATGATGTCCTTCTTCGCACCGGCCAATATCGACATGGCCGAGACCACCGCGGAGACGCCGATGATTACGCCCAACGTCGCCAGTAGGGTGCGCATCATGTTGGTCTGCAGAGCCCGAAGCGACATGAGTATGATGCGAAAGAAGAACATGGTGTGTCAGTCGTTTCCCTTCAGCACGCCTTGCGAATCAACGACGGATTACCGCCGCTGAGCGCACGCACTACATCGGCTTGCACCATCTCAGCCCGCATCTCGTCGGTGATGGGCGTATCGACCTCAATCAAGCCATCGACCATGTGTATCAGTCGCTGGGCTTGGGCAGCCACGCTCATTTCGTGGGTGACCAGGATGATCGTCGTGCCGGATTCGTGAAGACGATGAAATATGTCGAGAATCTGTGTCCCGGTCTGCGAGTCCAGATTCCCGGTGGGCTCGTCGGCCAGCACCAACGAGGGCTCGTTGACGATGGCGCGGGCGATGGCCACGCGCTGACGCTCGCCGCCGGACATTTCGCTCGGCTTATGCGTGTAGCGTTTGGCAAGCCCAACGTGCTCTAGGGCAGCCATCGATCTGGCTCGGGTCTTGCCCATGCGCCCGTAGATCAACGGGACGGCTACGTTGTCCAGCGCACTGGTGCGATTGATAAGGTTGAAAGTCTGGAAGACAAAGCCGATCCGGCGGTTGCGGATGATTGCCAACTTGCGGTCCGACAGGCGGTTGACCATTTGCCCGTCGAACTGATACGTGCCCGCGGTGGCCCGATCCAGGCAACCGATCAGATGCATGAAGGTGCTCTTGCCGCTGCCGG
>JAJDDU010000410.1 GCA_029260155.1 Phycisphaerae bacterium
ATCGAGTTCGAAGGATCCACGCGTGACTTGTTCGAAAATGTAACGCAGGATGAGGTCATACTCGAGCTCACGTCTGAGGTTCTCCCCACCGTAAAAACTGCGCTCACCGGGAACACGGGGGATCTAATCCGGATCACCTCGATGATGTCCGGGATCGGAGAAACCTCGGGCGGGTCGACCCGGATATACAACCCGATTCTCGACACCGTGTTCATTGTTCCCGAGCCTGGTAGCGCGAGCTTGCTGCTCATCGGGATCTTGCTGGCGGCGATGCAGCGCAGGTCTGCATCGCCGAATGTCTCAAGAAACACCTGACATCTAACACTTCACGGAGGTACAAATCATGAATCGAATTCCATGCACATGCGCGGTAACACTTCTTTCTTGCTGTCTGAGCGCGAGCGCGCAGCCGGTGCTCTACGTGGACACTGACGCGACTGGCGCCAACGACGGATCGAATTGGTGCAACGCGTACAACGAGCTCTTTAGCGCCATCAATAACGCCGAATTCTCCGGGGGAGACGTGACCGAAATCTGGGTGGCGGAGGGCACGTACCGCCCGGCAGTGTGTCTTCCCCCGCCCTTTCATCCTTGCGACGCGCAGTCGCCGCAGCGCTCCCTTTCCTTTCGACTCGTCAACGACGTGGCGATCAAGGGCGGATACGCCGGATGCGCCGAGCCGGACCCTGACGCACGTGACATCGATCTCCACTTGACGATTCTCAGCGGAGACCTCGAGGAGAACGATGTCGGTATTCCCGACCCCACACGGGATGAGAACTCGATCCACGTGGTCACCGCCCACGGGACCGAAGCGGACCCCATCCTGCCGACCGCCGTGCTCGACGGGTTCACCATCACCGGCGGGAACGCGGACGGAACGGGCGGCTTCCCCCAAGACGAGACCGGCGGGGGCTTGCAGAACTTGCGGGGGAGTCCTACCGTGATCTCGTGCACGTTTGAGAAGAACACCGCCCTGGCCGGCGCGGGAATACTCTGCGAGGTGGACAGCCACGCGAGTGTGATCAACTGCGTATTCCGCGACAACATCGCCACAGACGACGGCGGCGGAATGCTCACCTTCAAGGGATCCGTGCCGGAGCTGACGAACTGTCGCTTCGAGCGGAACCGGGCCGGACGCGCGGGCGGCGGGCTGTGCGTCTTGAGCTCGCCGGGGGATATCACGATCAGCGGCTGCGACTTCACCAACAACGTGGCCAACACCAGCAGCTCCAGCAACGGCGGTGGGGGCGTCGCGCTGCACGGCATTGACTACACCGCCAACGTGACCGACTGCGATTTCAGACGGAACGCGGGCAATCGCGGGGGCGGGCTTCAGATCGGCAGCACGAACGGGTCGTCATCGTAGGCCCCGAGCGCAAACGTGACGCTCTGCAAGTTCATCGACAACGTCGCGGATCCCTTGCTTGTGGACGGATTCGGCGGGGGCGTGTGGACGGTTATGTTCCGGGGCGCCATGGGGGGCGCCAACAGCATCGCCATCAACAACTGCCTGTTTGGGCGTAATACAGCCAAGACCGACGGAGGCGGGCTGCATATCGGCATCTGGGGCGGGGGTCTCACGTTGCCATCCTTGGCAGACAACACGTTCAGCGACAACACCGCGACCAACGGCAGCGGCGGCGGGATCTATCACACTGAAATCAGACCCGTGCTGCGGAACTGCATCCTGTGGGGGAACACGGACAGCGGTGGGACGGACGCATCGTCGCAGATTCACTCCAACGCCCCAGGATTCTCTCCCGACGCCAAGTACACTGATTGGCAAGGTCACATCGGTGGGACCGGGAACATTAACGCGGACCCGCTGTTCGAGGATCCCACCGGCAGCAACGGCAATCCCGACGACGACTTTCGGATCGGGGATCCCCTGTCGCTGGTGATCGACGCCGGGGACAACATCGCGATTCCCCCCGGGCTCAATGAGGATCTCGACGGCAGCCCGCGAATCGTGAACGCGATCGTCGACATGGGTGCCCACGAGGTTCAATGCCTGGACGTGACCGACTGTGCGGATCTTGATGCGAACGGGATTACCGACGACGTCTGCACGTGGTGGGAGTGCGCCGCGGGAGCATGCAACGGGATTCCCAAAGTTTACCCGTCCGACATGGGCAGCGCGCTCGGGGCATGCCCGCTGGACACGTTTTGCGGCCTGCCCGACTCGCTTCATGCTTTGACGTGCTTCCAGGCAACAAACCCCTGTGACAAGATCAATATCGACGCGGGCGGGGCCCTCGGCGCCTGCGCGCCGGACGGGTTCTGCAACCTGGCCGACGCTTTGCATGCACTGACTTGCTTTCAAGGCACCAACACATGCACGTGCGCCCGACCCCTCATGGGCGGCCCACCGGAACCGTCCGTTGTCGGGGTCACGGAGCTTGTGGCGGTCCCGGCGCCGTTTTCCGTTTCGGCGGACATCAATGGCGTGCGGATATTCGCGAAGGATCCCCTGGTTCATTTTCGGGCGTACCAGTTGCACGTGGAAGTCAGCGGCGGGTTGGTGGGGCAGTTCGAGTTGGTGGACATCACGATCGAGGACCGCGCGGACTACGTCTTCGCGGGAGCCGGGGAGACACTTGATGCGTTCAACGTGACAAAAGGCCAGATGATTAACATGATGATCGACGGCGATGCTGCGACCGGTCAGATGGCGTACTTGGCCACGTTCACGTATCGCGTTTCGTCGGATGCGGTTGGTACGTTTGTCGTGGACATACTGCACGACGAAGCCAATCAGGATCAGACGTTTCTGGTCGGCGCCGAGCAGACGGACAAAATCGAGGTTGTCGCAACGACGCCCGGTGTGATGTCGGCGTCATCGCCGTGACTCATCGGTGAATCGCTGCCGAGTCGGCCGTAGCAGGGCATCGAAACTTTACAACCAAGTGGCGATGGGCCTGGGATACACGTGGTGTTCCGGACCCGTCGTCTTGTTGGATGCGGGTGGGGAGTCGAGTTTGAATCGAGAGGGCGGGCGATTTGTGGCCTCTTGATTTGCCTCGGCGGGTGAAACCCGCCCTTGGCAAGCCAGATTCCCTGGCCACACCGCCGCCGATCACCAGTCGAAGTGGGACGCGAGGCCGCCGCGGAGGGGCTTCGTGCGTTTGCGTTTGACGGGGGCTTCTGTGGGTGCAACTGCCTCTGCCGATTCCAAAGTCGCCCGAATCGAAAGAGAGATACGGCGTTTCTTGCCGTCGACGCCCAGAACTTTCACCTTGACCTCGTCGCCTACGGTGGCCACTTCCTGTGTGCTGTTTACCCGCCGATCAGAGAGCTCGGAGATGTGAATCATCCCTTCGATGCCCGGCGCCAACTCGACGAGGACGCCGAAATCCAGCAGCTTGCTGACTTTCCCGGTCACGATGGAATCCGGCGCAAAGGTCTCGGGCACCGTCGCCCAGGGATCTTCCGTTAGCTGTTTGATGCTGAGGCTTATCCGCCGACGTTTGGTATCAACGCCGATCACGACCACGTCGACGACTTGGCCGACCGTGAACATCTCGCCCGCGCCGCCCAACCGGTGTGTCCATGACAGCTCGCTGAGCGGAATCAGCCCGACGATTCCATCGGCCACCTCCGCGAAGGCTCCGAAATCGGCAAGCTTGACGACGGGGACCTGCAACTTTGTCCCGACGGCGAATCTATCACCCAGGTCGGACCAGGGGTCGGGCGTCATCTGCTTCATGCCCAGCGAGATGCGCTTTCGGTCCTTGTTCACCTTCAGGACCTTGACTTCAACATTGTCGCCGATCTTGACGACATCACTCGGCTTCTCGACGGGCGTCCATTTCATGTCGCTGATGTGGACGAGGCCGTGAACCCCGCCAAGGTCGATGAACGCACCGAATTCGGCGAAGTTGGTCACGACCCCCTTAAGTACTTGCCCGACTTCGAGGTTCTGGAGCAAATTCACGCGCGATTCCGCCGCCTCTTTCTTGAGAACGGCGCGTCGGCTGACGATCAGTTTCTGGTTTTTCTCGTCGATTTCGACGATCTCGCAACGTGCGTCCTGCCCAAGAAGGACGGAAATGTCTTTCAACGCTCGCGTGTCGACCTGGGACGAGGGCATGAAACCACGCACCGTGCCGAACTGCACCTCAAGCCCCCCCTTGTTCATCCCCGAGATCTTGCCCTCAAGGATAGCTCCGACGGTCATTCCAGTGAAGGCCGAAATGACAGGTGTCCCCTTGCGGCTGACGTGAAGCAGCTCGGTCCGAACGTCAAACTCGACGACCACGACTTCCACTTCCGCTCCGACCGCAGGCAAAGTGCCATTGTCAAACTGGGTGCGGGCGATGACCGCCTGGCGACGAAGCCCCACGTCCAGGAACACCTGGTCGCCCGCGATGACGGCGACACTGCCTCGTAGCTCCGTTCCGGCGGTCGGGATACCGCCGCGTGTGCGAGCGGGCGTTGAAACGGGTGCCGCCTCAGGAGTCCGCTCGGGCACATCGCACGGTTGGGCATCTTTGATGTCGGCCGGCATGACCGGATCGGATGGTGGCACGTTGGACGACGATGGTGATGGAAGGGGGGAATCGCTCATGGGATTAACCTAACACCGCAGCCGGACTCAAGGATCATGCGCGACGCCTGCGGGGGATTCAGAATTCCGCATGCTGACTCCGGTCGAGCGTCGCTGGGTTGGCGTTCCGAAGTCCGAATCGACCCGCAAACCGCTCCGACACAGCACTCCAGTTCTATCGCAATTCAGTCCGAGAGTCAATCGCTCGGTCACGGGGGTGAAACAGTGAAGTAAGCGGGTCTTTCCGCGGCGATATGGAATAGCGATACAGGCCGACGACTGGCCCCCGGGGGTATATCCCGGAGTCCTGTCGAGCGGCCTGTATAAGAATGCTTGTGATGGGCTAGGGAACGGCGATCAGTAGGTCGTGAACAGGTCGCCTGAATCGTCCGTTGCAGTGCCGGAGTTGGCGGTGATCTTGCCGGTACCGACGATGTAGATCCAGCCGGTCGCGGAAGCGGCCACTGCACCGACGGCGCTCTTGCCCTTGCCGTTGTTGGCGCCGGCTCCGACTTTCAGAGCGGGAACTGCAACAAGATACGGTCCGTAAATGTGCGTTGCGTCCTTGGTTGCATTGGTGCCGCCGATGTCGTCCGTGTAGAGAGTCAGTTGGTCGGAAAACGTCAGCACGGCCGGGTAGACGCCATTGTGCTCGGCTGCGTAGAGGTCGATCGCGTTACGCAACACATAGATGTCGCCGCGCAGACCGGCTGCGCCGGCGCCTGCGGCGCCGCGACTGATACGCGGCACGGCAATGGCTGCGATCACTCCGATGATGACGATCACAATTACCAGTTCCACAAGACTAAATCCGAGTGTCTTCGTACGCTGTTTCATGGCTGATGATCCGTTTGCGTGCCTGTTGCGATACCAAACCCTAACGCTGGATCCATATCGACGTGACGGCGCATGCCCTTAATTACTTTCCGTCGGAATCGCGGGTTTCCGCGGAGGCGACCGATAATGTGACGTTCCCTTCCGCGCATCGGAACGTAGCGGTCGTCCCTGTCATCGCGGTGAGTTCGCAGTCGCCGAGCGAATCTCCCACCCGCAGCCAGTGATCGTCCACGATGGCAAATGACGATCGCTCCCCGAGCATGACGGCCGTGAGACTGCGGTCCTGGCGAAGGGACTCCGCAGCGGTTCGCTTGGCTTTAACCCGTCCGTCAGACCCGCGCACATCGCCGGTGTCAAGCAGCAGCATCTCCGCTCGAATCGTGTCGGTCGTTGAAAACACATCGCGCAGGACATGCTCGCTCGATATGGGAGGCAGGTTCGATGGAAACGGCGTCACCGCCACCGATACGACAGGTCCCATGGGCGTTTCTATGCCGGCGCCACCTGCCAGGGGGGTCGCCCCAGCTTGCGCCTCCGATGGTGCGGTGGCTTGAAACGTGATACGGTCCGCCGCCAACGCCAAGCCGCCGAGTATCAGAATCGCGCCGTAGGTTTGTTTCTTGCGTCGGTTCATTACAATAGTCGTTCGTCTGGCATCTGAGTTACTGGTAAGACGAGAAGAAACTGACTGTCAGCTCACTGCGACGCGTAGGATTCGGTATGGCGGACGCGACCGCGACCGGTCCGACGCTCAAGTAAGCCATGTCGGACCAAAACGAACACGCTTCATAGCTCTGAAGGAAACCGACGTGGTCCCTGAAGCTTCCTTCAGTTTTGATCCTGTAACGAAGTTCCAGGATGTTGGGGTAGCGGATGGTCGACACCGGAGCGACTTCCAGAATCTTGACATGGTTGCGGTTGGCCAGCGCGACGATCTTGTTGAGATCCTGGTCGATCGGTGATTCGTCAGGAAGCCTGCCGAGACCCTCGGCAGAGGCCAGCAATTCCTGGCGGCGCGCCGTCCGCACATCGAGCATGCCCTGAAGTTGCAGCTGTTCGTTTTGGAGCTGGGATACTTCCTCGGTGAGGGCGAACATCTGACTTGAGGCGGTATCCGGCTTAATGAACGCATACCATCCGACGCCTCCGACAATTGCCGAAACCACCAGGGTGCCGACGAGATCGATCAACAGCAACGGTCGGTTTTTCATTGCGTGCGTCCTCCGACTACCAAGTACACTCGACCTCGAACCGTACGGCCGTCGAGCCTAGCACCGGTTCCTCCGACGCGTTCGTCAGGCTGACGTCATTGAAACGCTCGCTGCGTTTCAGCCGGGACATGTATTCATAGAGGTTTTTGTGGTGCAGGGCGTATCCTTGCAGAACCAACGCTCGTGGCGCCTCCATGGTGACGACTTGGGGAGCACTGTCGGTGCCAGCCACACCGGGCGAGGCGATGGGCGTCAGGTCGCGATATCCGACAGTGGACGTCGAAGGGTCCGTGGCCAAGGAGACCAGCCATAGTTCCTGAGGCAGCGTATCGGCGATCAGGGCGAGAAGCCGTGACCAAGGTCGCTTGCTGCGCAGCGCATTGGCGCGACCCATTTGAGCTTCGAGGTTGCGTATCTCGATGCCGGATTCGTTGAGCCTGGATCGTGTTGACTCAATCATCGTGGCCAGCATCGTCTTCTCTCGCTTGAGGGACTGCACTTTTTGATGGCGCGAGATCTCGATGCTCAACGGAATGGCAGCGACTAGGCTACCAATCGCACAGACGTAGATCCACCGTTGAATCCGTCGTTTGCGGCAGCGCGCTTCCAGCACGGACGGGGCGATCAGGTTGATCCCAATCATGGCGACGACTCCGGGTCAACGGCCAGCCCGATGGCGCATCCATAAGCGTCCAACGCTTCCGGTAAGGAGGCGTCCGCAGCGAGCGGCGTTCCGGCACGGGCGACTGCCTCCCGCAGGCCGTACACCTCGATGCCGAGACGTGTGGCGAGATATCGATCGAGGCCTTTGAGTGCCGCTCCGCCGCCTACGAGCAACATGCCGCCTACCTGGCGATCCGGATAGCAGCGCATGACGTACTCGTATGATCGTTCGACTTCCCCCGCGATCTCATCGATGTCGGGCCTCAGAACGTCCTCGATCATGTCCGCAACTTCTGAGAGCGACGTACCGGACTCATCCTGCGCCGTGCAGGCGATGCCATGGTCGCGTTTGTGGACTTCGGCCGTCTCGACGGAGAGCCCCAGTGATTCGGCGATGGTCTGCGTCCATCTCTCGCCGCCGTTGCCCAGTTGACGAACAAGGACCGGGGTTTCCCCAACGGCGAGAATCAACCTCACTGTGCGATGACCCACATCGAGCACGCTCCAGACCTGCTGAGGCGCATCGGACGTGCTGCGGTGGACGACCGCGCCGAGTCGTGAAAGCGCGCACGCGCTGGCATCGACGCGATCGCAGTCCAGCCCCATCGTGCGGGCCATCGCGCCAACCGCATCGACCACCGTCGCCGATGCCACCACGCCGATCGCCGTCGTCCTCGCCGCCGCCGAGGGCGGCAGTCGCCAATAGCCCGAGGCCGACCGGCCGGACGACACGCCGGCGACGCGTTCCAGCTCCCACTGCACCGCGTCCGCGAACTTGGCAGGGTCTTTCAGATCGCCGTGTTCCGGTATTTCCAGTGTATGAAGTTCGACTTCGGGGATACTCAGCCCGGCGACGACGCGCCGTCCGCGGTATCCGGCTTGCCGGAGCGTCTGTGCGATTCTACGGCAAAGCCCTTCGGGTATTTCCGGACCTGCTTCTGATTCGCGTCGGTGCCAACTTGTGACACGCACGACGCGCCAGAAGTGCCCCTTGCATTCCAACTGAGCGGCCCGCAAGCTCTGTTGCCCGATATCCAACCCGATGGGCGAGATTGTCGTTCGGGTCGAACCCTGATTCCTCAAGGTCAAGACCATATGCGGGCTCCTATCATCAACTCAGCGCCGAGGTTACGTCAAACATAGGCAGAAACAGCGAGATTGCGACCGATCCGACCACGAATCCCATGACAATCAAGATCATCGGCTCGAACAGTCTCGTCATGGCGTTGAGCAGTTCGGTGTTGTCTTCATCGAGCACGTCTGCCACATAGCTCATGGCGGTGCCGAGATTGCCGCTTTCCTCGCCGGTGTGGACCGCGTGACAGATGTACGGCGGCACCATAGTGCTGGATTCGAGCGCCCGGCTGATCTCGCCGCCAGAGGTTACTTCGGACTCCATTGCGGCGTAGAGGTTTTGAAAACGCTCGTTGCGGGTTACGCCCTTTACCAGCTCAAGCGCGTCAAGGAATCCGACCCGCGCCTCGACCAACATCCCGAGGACGCGGAAAGTCTCTCCCAGCAGCAGCCCACGGATCAATCCGCGTACTACGGGAATGTACGTCATGGCATTTGAAAGCCAAGCCCGTCCGCGCGACGACATCAATCCGAAGACGGCTGCGCCGGCGAACAGCAAGGCGAGCACGCCGATGATGATCGCTCTCGCCCGCGCGAACGTAGCGACCTCCAGAAGCATTTTCGTCGAGCCCGGCAGATCGACGCCCAGCGTCTTGAACATATCTCCGAACCTCGGCATAACGAAAAAGAGCAGCGTGTTGACGATTCCGATGGACAGTGCCGACAACAACGCGGGATAGACCAGTGCCCCGACGATCTTGTTGCGCATCGCCCGGTGTTTGCCCACGATGCCCGCCAGGCGTGTGAACATCTCTGCCAGTGTTCCGCTGGCTTCGCCGGCTGCGATGATCGCGCAGTAGGAAGTCCCAAACACGCTGGGAAATCCCCCAAGCGATTCAGCCAGCGGCTTGCCTTCTTCCAGATCGGCGCACAGTCGTCGCATCATCTGCTGCGGTTTGGGCTTGGTGAATTGGCGACTCACCGAGCTCAGTGCCGGCACCACAGCGCTGCCGGAGGTCAACAACATGGCCATTTGGCGAGTAAGCAACGAGAGTTCCTTGCCGGAGATGCGTACGTTGCTCGCATCTCCGACGGCCTGTTGCTGAATCAGCGAATTCCCGCGGGCGGCGCGTTTCGTCCTTTTGGCTATTGTCTTTCCCGATCCACGCTGGTCTTGCTCTGCCACGCGGGTCACGATGAGGTCGCGCTGGCGCAGCGAAGTCATCGCTCCGCGCAAGTCGGTTGCCTCCAGGGTGTCGGATACGCTCTTTCCGGAACGGTCGACTGCTTCGTATTCGACAATCATCCGGCCACCTCACTCGTTTCTTCCGTGGCGGGTGCAAACGCGCGTGGGTCTTCGGTGACCTCTGACCGCGTTACGCGCAAGACCTCTTCGAGTGTCGAATCCCCACGCTCGACGATATCGAGAGCTTTCTCCCGCAGAGGCCGCCAACCCGTGCTGAGCAGGTGCTCGCGCAACTCGGTTTCGGGCGCACCGCGCTGAATCAGCCGCTTCACTTCCTTGTCAAGGATCATGACTTCATAGATGCCGATACGCCCGCGGAACCCTGTCATGTGGCACTCGCGGCAACCCTCTCCCCGATGAAACAGCTCGTTTGCCCGGTCCTGCCAACCGACCGACTCCAGAAGCTCCGGCGAGGGGTAGTACGATGTCTTGCACGATGGGCAGATCTTTCGAGGCAACCGTTGGGCGACGAATCCGATCACGCTCGACGCGATCAGATACGGTTCGATTCCCATGTCGAAAAGACGAGATACTCCGCCTGGGCAGTCGTTGGTGTGCATCGTCGACATCACCAGGTGGCCTGTCAGCGCCGCCTGAATCGCGACGCGCGCCGTTTCCGCATCGCGCATCTCGCCGATCATTACGACATCGGGATCCTGGCGCAAGATCGATCGCAGCGCCCGCGTGAACGTCAGTCCCACGGCGTCGTTGACCTGAATCTGCGAGATCATCGGAAGCTGGTACTCGACCGGGTCCTCCACCGTGACGATGTTTTTGGTGTGGTCGTTCATGAGTTCGAGCGCCGAATACAGCGTCGTCGTCTTGCCGCTGCCCGTCGGGCCGGTGACCAGGATCAAACCGTACGGGCAGGACAGCGCCCGAATGACCTCGGCGTAGTCATCGCCCAAGAGACCGAGATCCTCGAGCTCGAAGCTGAGGTCGTTCTTGTCCAGAATGCGAATGACGATCTTCTCGCCCAGCACGGTAGGCATGCTGGAAACGCGAAGATCAACCTCTCGCCCGTCGGCTACCAGATGGACACGCCCTTCTTGGGGGAGGCGCTTCTCGGAGATGTCCATCCGACCGATCACCTTTATGCGTGAGACAATCGCCGCATGGAGACCCTGCGGAGGTTTGAACAACTCGCGCAATTGTCCGTCCACACGGTAGCGAATGTGTGTGGCTTTTCGATCCGGCTCTATGTGAATGTCGCTCGCCCCGTCGCGCATGGCCGTCAGGACCATCAGGTTGACGAGGTTGACGACCGGGCTGCCCTCAACAAGCTGGTCGAGGTCCGTGACGCCGATCTCGTCGGCCGGATCCACATTCTCGATGTGGACGTCCGTCTCCTCAATCGAGGCCATGAAGGAGTCGACCGTTACTTCCTTGGTGAGGTACTTCTGTTGGAATTCTTCAATGTTCGCGTCGAGTGCCAGAATGGGACGAACCTTGCAGCCGGTGAGGTTCTGTATGCGATCGATGGTCGGCAAGGATTGCGGATCGACCATGGCCGTCGTCAGCTCATTGTTGACGCGGAACAGGGGTAGTACCCTGAGGCGTTCGGCCTCGTCCTTCGGAACGCACTTGGCGACCTTCGGATCGATCAGCCCGTGGCGCAGAACACACCCCTTGACCATCAGGCGTTTGGCCAGTGCGTTCACAAGCGCCGTCGACGTCATGGCACCGATGTCGATCAGCGTGGAACCCAGCATTCCACCGGTCGAGGTCTGTTTGGACAGCGCCTCATCGAGCTGTTCGCGCGTGATCACCTGGTCGGCGATCAACTGCTCTCCGAGACGTATGCTCTTGCCGATCATCTCGTCTGCTTTCAGTTGTCAGTCTTCAGTTGTCAGTTAAGGCACTGACAACTGACAACTTACAAATAACTCCGAACGGCTGCGTCAACGCTCTCGAAAAACTCAAATCGGCCGGAGAGCCCCGTTAGTTCCAAAATCTCCCGGCAGGTCGGCGTCACATCTGCAAGCTTCAATTGAACGCCCCGCTTGCCCAGGTCGTCTGCGACATTGACGAGGTCTTCCATCGCCGCGCTGTCCATATAGCCGACCTCCTTCATACCCACGACCACACGCGGATTCGGTCCGGCCAAGCACTCGCGGAGGACGCGACTGAAGTTCTCCGAGACTTCGTCCGCCAGCGCATCCTGAGGGACGCATACCGCGACGGTGCCTACAGCACGCACTTCGACGTTCATGCCGTAGCCCCATGCCCACTGGGCGCGCCGTCGGTCACCACACCAACCCCAGGAAGGTCCGTCTCCACTGGAACGGCGCGCGTTCTCGCGGAGTTGCAGAGCGCAACGGCCGACGCAACCAGTTGCACGACCGACCGTGTCTCGGTCCCACTCCCGGCGACGCCGCACCGCACTCCCACCGCGGCATCCGAGAGCGACGCGGCGATCGGCAGACTTGCCAACCGCGCGGTCAACTGCGTTACAATCAGTGATGCCAGATCCGAGTCGACGCACCGCATCATTAGCATCAGCCGTCCATCGTCGAAACGCCCCAGCAGATCGTCGGGGCGCACGTGCTCGCGAATTGTCCGGGCAACCTCGACCACCAGTTCGTCCGATTGTTCCCACCGCCCGCAGTCCTGCAACGCCCTCAACCCTTCGATAGCGACGACGCATATCGCCACTGGTTCACCGCGATCACGGGAGATCGCGACGGCGTGCTGAGCTTCTTCGAGGAATGCACCACGAGTCATTAGCTGTGATACTGCGTCCGTCGTTACCGCGGATCGGCCGCGATAGACTTCGCCCAGTGTCACCCAGAAGTGTGCGATCAGCAGTTCCCACGCGCGCAGCGCATCCGGTTCGTCCGACCGGACGTGCCGGGAGGTGCCCCACGTGCCCACCGACACCACTCCGATCATCCGCGGACCCTGCCGAATCCCGAAGCACCATTGCGGCGGCGTCACCGTCCGATTCGCCAGCACACGAACCAACTCACCCCGTGCGGCATCGCCTGCGACGTAGGAGCGTCCGGTCGTCGCCACGTACCCGGCGACCCCCTTCCGCGCCGACACCAGATGGTCCATATCCTCATCGTTGATCGCGTGCAATGGGACCATCCTGTCGCCTTCGCTCAGGATGCGATAGGTCCTGACATGCATGGCATCGCAATGCTCGTAGAGCTGCGCGCGAAGGAACTCGTCGAACGCTGCCCAAACGTCCGCCCCTGATCGATTGGCTTCCAGCCAGCAGTCAAACGCCGCCATCGCATCGCCTAGTTTCGCGAGCGATGCAACTTCGGAATCAGCTTGCTCCACGACGCCATCTTCCGAACGCGCCGCTTCACCATTCCTGCTTGACCACTCGGCGATTCCCAGGATTGCGGCCGCACCTGCCAGCAATGCCGCGCCGCTCGCTGCGTCGGCCCAGATCGGCACACCGGTCGACATCTGAACGAGAATGATGAAGTACAGCGCGCACGCACCGCCCAGCCAGGACGCCCTCGATCGATCCACGAGACGCGACCCGATCGCGGCGCTCAACACGATGGGAAACCAGGGTAAGATCACTGTTGTCATGTCGGCTACACTTCTCATCTGGAGGGCTCGAACGCGTCAGTCAGACGCAAACGGGCCTGGTCCTTTCCGATCATGTCAAACGCAGCCGGGTCCTCTTCATGCAAGCGTTTCATGAGTGCCAAGAACTTGGCACACAATTCCGGGTGAACGACGGTTCCCGACTCGTCTTCAAGGATGGCCAGAGCTTTCTGCCAGCTAAACGCGCCGCGGTAGGAGCGTGTTGTGGTCAGCGCGTCGAAGATATCGGCAATCTGTATGATGCGGGCCTGCAGCGGGATGTCGTCCCCGCATAGGCCCTTCGGATATCCCTTGCCGTCATAGTGCTCGTGGTGATAGAGGACACCGTCGAGCATCTCGCGCATGTGTCGGTTCTCCCGAACGACCTCGTACCCGCGCACCGGGTGTTCCTTGATGTGCTCGAATTCCTCGGCGGTGAGCTTGCCCGGCTTTTTGAGCACGTCGTCGCGGATGCCGATCTTGCCGATATCGTGCAGCAGCGCT
>JAJDDU010000042.1 GCA_029260155.1 Phycisphaerae bacterium
GCGCAGCCGTGGCAGGGCGCATCGATCGCGCTGCAGCCGTAGTACTCCTCGTTCCAAGCCCGTGAACACCCACGGAGGGACCGGCCCGTCGCCTCGCTCAGCCGAGGCGGCGGGCCTCTTTATGTCCGAGGGGTCTGCCGGCATACGCAGAGACCAGCGCACATTCCGGGGTGGTTGCCCCTATCAAGAACTCCATCCGCTGTATTCTCAGCCTTCGAGCTCTCAACATGAACTCATTCATCCAGAAGGCTCGTAGGCAGAAGATGTGCCGGATGACATTCTTGCGAGGGACAGCCCCCCGGCCTTCCCAAACCCCAAAACACCGTTCATAGTACGCTTGCTTGGGGGCTAGACTAGTCGCAGTGGTTTTTCACTTGACAATGGCACGCCTTGCTGTTGTTATGTTCTTGTCTCGTGTGTCTCTGCCGGACGTTTGTGGTCAGGCTCGTTTATCTGTCGAGGGGATGGAGAAGGCGCGCAGGAGGTCATGGAGATGGGAAAAGCGAAAACACTTGCGCTCATTGTTTGCACGTCGTTCGTTGGCCATTGCACAGTATTTGCGCAGTTTGAACTGACTGAGTTCCCACTTATAGGCACAGCTCAGTCCGGAACGCCCGCAGGCCCCGTCGGGGCCTGCTGCGTCGATGGATCCTGCCTCCCAAACCTCACCCAAACTGATTGTGTCGTCGGGTCGTGCGGTCAATGGCGTGGCGTGGGCAGTACGTGCCAAGGATTACTCTGTGCCGTCGTCTTCGGTGGCGTCTGCTGCACAGACGGAGTGTGCAGCACGCAGACGGCGGGGAGCAGCGCTTGCGCATGCTCGGGTGGCACATGGTTCCAAGCGTTCGACAGTTGCACCGGCCTCGTCTGCCCCGGCGGGCCGCTAGGGGCCTGCTGCGTCGACGGGTCATGCGTCCCCGATCTCACCAAGGAACAGTGTGAAGTGCAGCAGTGCGGCATCTGGTCCGGCGCGGGATCCAACTGTTCGGGTTCGGTCTGCTCCGTGCCCGTCAACGGCGTGTGCTGCCTCGGAATCACGTGCGACCCGGCCATCGGGATGGACGCCTGCGACTGTGCGGGCGGCAGGTGGGTGCCCGATGCACTCGATTGCGCCGGCGTCATCTGTCTCCCTGCCACCGGCCGTTGCTGCGACGGCGCTACCTGCACGGAAGACGTTACCGAGGCCGCGTGCGACGCCACGTGCGGTGTATGGGGCGGCGTAGATTCCACCTGCGCGGGATTGCCAGCCCCGTGTCCATTGAATTCGACCGCCTGCTGCGTGGGGACGCAGTGCATCGGCGGGCTCAGCCAATCTTCATGCGTTTGCGAAGGCGGCATCTTTCACGCCCAGGGTAACTGCTTCGTCAGCAATCAGACCGACTGTGACGGCAATGGCATCATCGACCTATGCGAGCCATTTGCCGACTGCAACAGCAACGGTGTCCCCGACGAGTGTGACATTAGCACAGGGACCAGCGCTGACTGCAACCTGAATGCCGCGCCAGACGAATGCGACATCTCGTCAGGCGCCAGCCAGGATTGCAACACAAACACCGTTCCAGATGAGTGTGAAACGGGCAGTGATTGCAACGAGAACAGCATTCCGGACGAGTGCGAGCTGGCCCCGAATTGTTTTCTCAAGTTTCCGCTGGACTGCAATTTCGACGGGTTGCTGAATGAGTGCGACCCCGACTGCCAGCCAAATGCTGTTTCCGATGTATGCGAGCTCGTCGACGAACTCGTCGTCGACTGCGCCGGCGGCGGTCCCGATGTCGGCCAGGCGTTCTTCGGTCAACTCCTGCACAATGCCAACTGTTCGACCTCCTCCTGTCACGGCGTTGGCGGCAATACCGGTGCGGCCCCAAATCACCGCAACTTCAGTCGCTACCGCTATCAGTGGAAGGTCAGCGGATGCGTCTTTCATCCCGGTGGCACTTTCGTTTTCACCGAGACCGATTTCGCCAATCTGGAGGCGTATCTTTCCGACCTCGGCGGCGGCGGCAACGGTGTGCCCGACGAATGCGAGGGGCTTCCCGATTGCGACCTCGACGGCATCGCGGATGAATGTGTCTTGGCTGCGGGTACAGCACTGGACTGCGATGGCAACGGCATTCCCGATTCGTGCGACATCACGAGCGGCTTTGCGTCCGACTGCAACACGAACGGCGTGCCCGACCAGTGCGACATTGACGGGGGCGCGAGCGAGGACTGCAACAATAACAACGTGCCGGATGAATGCGACATCGCGCAAGGGACGAGTCAAGACTGCAATCTCGACGGAATTCCCAACGAATGCGATCCCGACTGCAACGCCACCGGCATTTCCGACCTCTGCGAGATTCTCAGCGGGACCGCGGACTGCGACATGAACAGCATTCCCGATGAATGCGAAGCAGATTGCAACAGCAACGGTGTTGTGGACGCATGCGACATCAGCCACGGAACGAGTTCCGACCTTAACGGGAACGGCATACCCGATGAATGCGAAGCGGATTGCAACAATAACGGAATCCCCGACGACCTTGAGCTCCTGCCGGGCGACGCCGGAAAAACGGCGGTGGTGGACTACGGAGCGAACGGCCCTCTCATTCCCGACTGCGGCGGTCCCACGAGCGGCTTTCTCGCGGACACGCTGATGGTCGACTTTGCTGGATCTTGTGCCATCGTCGAACACCTGAAGATCGACCTTGAGCTCACCCACAGTTGGATCGGCGATGTCGTGGTCGAAGTGGAGAGTCCATCCGGAACTGTTGTTACGCTGTTGAGCCGGATCGGACTCGAGGAAGTTGATCCTGCCTGTGCGGGGGGCGAATGTTGCGGTCTCGGTGTTGCGAATCTCAAGGTCGAGTTGGACGACGACAATGTGATGAGTATCGAGGACGCCGCAAGCAGTTCCGGTCAGTACCATCCCGATGCCGGCGCCACGGGAAATTCGGGCACGGTGACCGCATTCACGGGTGAGATTGAATGCGGGACTTGGACACTGCGCGTCTACGACGGCGCGCTGTTCGATACCGGCATGCTCAACGGCTGGACGCTTGATTTGCGAACGTTCCCGCTCGATCAGGACTGCAACGGCAACGGCGTCCCCGATCAATGTGACATTGACGACGGCACGAGCAGTGATTGCAACGTCAACGAGATCCCCGATGACTGCGAGGACTGCAACGACAACGGGCTCGCCGACGAATGCGACCTCAGTGCGGGGGCTAGCGACGACTGTAACGCCAACGGGGTCCCGGACGAGTGTGACGGCTTCAGGGACTGTAACGCAAACGGCATCCTCGATGACTGTGACATTACGGCCGGAACGAGCATTGACTGCAACGGCAACGGCGCGCCCGACGATTGCGACTTGAGCGGCTTCGGAGGGCTCTTCGTCACGGGCTTCAACTCGGACAACGTCATCCAGTACGGCGCGGCCAGCGGTTTTTCGCTTGGGGAGTTCGTCGCGGCCGGAAGTGGCGGTTTGGATTCACCAGCCGGACTGACCTTCGGCCGCAACGGCAACCTCCTCGTCGCAGACATCTTCAATCAGGCGATCCGAGAGTACGACGGCGACACCGGGGCGTATCTTAACGACTTCGTCGACACGCCGATATCGGGTGCCTCCGACATGATCATCGGCCCCAACGGAAACCTGTTTGTCATCACGTTTCAGAACGGGACCGTAACGGAGTTCGACGGCTTGACCGGCGCGCTGATCGGCGTCTTCGCTACACTGCCCCCAAGCCCCGTACCCGAGCGAGCATTCAATCTGACGTTCGGATCGAACGGCAATCTCCTCATCCCGGTATTCAGCACCGGCGAAGTCCTGGGGTTTGACGGAATCACGGGAGCGTTCATCGCACCATTCACGAGCGGCGGCACTCTGGCCGAACCGATGGGCATCACGTTCGGCCCCAACGGCAACCTCTTTGTTGCCGACCCGACCACGAGTACGGTCCAGGAATTCAACGGCGTGACCGGGGACTTCGTGGGCATCTTCGTTGACAACCTCTTTAACGGGGGGGCTTTTTTCTCGGCCGCGATGGTGTTCGGCCCGGACGGCGACCTCTACATTGCACACTCACTCGGCAACGTCGTCGCCCGATTCGACGGCGTGACCGGAGCGTTCATTGGACCACTCGGTGCGGAGCTGGCGATGGGGGGGGCGACCAGCCTGAAGTTCCGTCCGCCGTCGTCGGACTGCAACAGCAACGCCGTCCCCGACGAATGCGAAGACTGCAACGGCAATGGTCTGGCGGACGCATGCGATATTGCCGCCGGGACCAGTCAAGATGTCGACGACAACGGTATCCCCGATGAGTGCGAGGGCGCGGACATCGTCTTCGAATTGGTGATTCGCGCAACCGATAGCGGACTGGACGTCGCCAGCACGCTGCCCGAGTCAGACCTCAGCGTCGAACGCAGTGACACGTTCTTCGTCGAAGTCTGGACCAGCGATCGCGGTGTCGTCAACACCGGTTTGGAGGAGGCGTACGTCGACGTGACTTTCGACGCCGCCGTCGTGCAAGTGTTGAGTATTGACCACCGGCCGCCCTTCAAGGGCAGCATCGGCGGCTCGGTCGACAACGTTGGCGGAACCATCACGGACCTCGGCGGCATCGACGTGTCCGCAAGCGGCGCGGGAGTCGAGCCGCAATGGGCGCGACTCGCCGTCGTTCAGCTTGATGCAGTGGGTTGCCCGGCCGCGATTGTTTTTTGGCAGGCACAGAGCGGGCTCGATGTGGTTGCGGTTGGCCGCGGCGTCATCGCGCCACAGACCATCGATTACGGTGCCGGGTTGCTCAGTGTTCTGGTCGACTGCATCTACGACCTCGACGGCAGCGGATTCGTCAATGCCGGAGATTCCGGCCTGTTCGCGGGGTGCTGGCTCACCGGCACTGGCGACCCTGGGTTCGATCCTGCCTGTGACTTCGACTGCAGCGGCTTTGTGGACGCCGCCGACGCAGGCTGGTTCGCCGCCGCCTGGCTGCATGATTGCGACGTGATCACCGAGGGCGATCTCCCTGCGTGCCATCATTGTCAATCGGGCGGTGAAAACGCGACAGGCCGTGGCGAAGATAAGACAGACGCCCGAGCCCAACAGAAGTCAGCGCGACGGGCGCAACCGACGGGGCGTCCCACCGATACAGGTTGGTAGGCCGTCTGCGAGAATCGAACGGAAAGGACAGTCCATCCCGATGTCGTGGTTGGAGGAATCGTCACAATGAAAATGGACACAAAGGACGAACGCAGCGACCGTCGCGCACCGACCGGGCGTGTTGCGATGACCCGAAGACAGTTCCTCGGCGCCGGCGCCGTAGGCGTCTCCGCAGCCGGCCTCCTACCGCAGGTCACCCAGCGCGCGCTGGCGGGCGCCGGCCCCGCGTCGTTCGATCCGGACCTCGTGTTGCTTCTCGACCGCATCACCGGCGGTTTCAGCCTTGCGGAGTATGCCCACGCGGAGAGCCTGGGGTACGCGGGCTACCTGGCAGAGCAACTCGACTACACCAATCTCATCGGCGCCAACGATCCGATGTTGCAGGCACGCATATTGCCACCGACCGGTCCCTACGACATCCACGACATGTCAGCCCTTGAAATCCGTGCCGCGTACCAACCCAACAATCAGTCCATCGTCGCGCTCCGTCAGGCCACCACGATCCAGCTAATGTGGGCGGTGTATGCCAAGGCGCAACTCTACTACCGTATGTTTCAGTTCTGGAACCATCATGTCAACATCGATATCAACAGCGACGGGAATCAGCGGTTCATCCTCTGGCCATTCCTGCGTGACGCGGTCGCCGCAAATGCCATGAGCAACGTTCCGGACCTCATCCGCGCCACCGCACACGGGCCGGCCATGATGCTCTACCTAAACAACAACACCAACATCGCCACCGCCCCCAACGAGAACTACGCGCGCGAGCTGTTGGAGCTGCATACCC
>JAJDDU010000411.1 GCA_029260155.1 Phycisphaerae bacterium
TGCGGTGGGCCCACTCGGTCATGATGCGCGGCATGAGAGGCACGCCGAGGCCGTGTAGCTCGTGCGCGACCCGGTAGATGGTGATGGCCAACATGCCGGGGTAGGCGATGATGATCTCGTCAGGGCCGGTCGCGGCGGGGTCGCCGTCGATGGCTGCGTGGACGTCGTCGGCTAGTAGCGTACGGATTCGCGGCAGCACTTCGAGGAAGGCATGGGTGATTTCACGAGCCTGCGTATCGCACTGCTGCTCGTGCGGCTCCTTACCGCTCGCATGTTGGTCTTCATGGCAAAGGCAGTGGAATACTTGGCCGAAGGTCAGTTGGCCGACACGGGGGAGGAGTTCACCGACGTGGTAGGAGATGTTGTGGTCGGTCAGATCCTGGCGTCCGATGTAGCCTGGGTAGAGGAGTTCAAGCAGGCGGTCGATTAGTTCGGTGATCTGCTTGTGTGACGGGAAGTACACACGGCCAATGTGGCGCGTGCTTTCCTCTGCGTTGTAGCTGGCCACCACATTGTCGACGTGCGTCGACAGCTTCTCGCCGATTTGAAAGTCCCTACTCATTGAATCGTGCTTTCCCCGCGCAGTGGTACGCGCTAGGCGCGCGAGAGGCCATTCTCCGTCCATGCAACCCGTTCGCCAACCTTGGGGACGATCAGGCGAGTCTTCAATTCCTCGGGTAACGCCTCGCGAAAGGCCTCCGCCGTGCCGTGCAACAGCGGAAACGTCCCGTAGTGAATCGGAACGATGCTGGCGGGCTCGAACATCTGAGCAGCCAAGCTTGCACCGGCTGGACCCATGGTAAAGTGGTCGCCGATCGGAAGTGCTACGATCTTCGGGGCGAACAACTCAGCGATCAGCTTCATGTCGCTGAAGACGTCGGTGTCGCCGGCATGGTAGAACGGCGCGAGGCCATCCGCATCGACGACAACGCCGCAGGGCATGCCGGCGTATAGCGGCCCGCGATCGGAATCGATGCTCGACGAATGAAAGGCGCGCGTCAGGGAAAAGGCCACGCCATCTACCGTCTGCGTGCCGCCGATGTTCATGGGCGCGAATCGCGCCTTCGGACTCGTCATGTCAAGCAGCGCGCAGAGCTCGACGGAGGCGATGACGTGTGGATTGTATTTCTCGATAAGGCGAGCTGCGTCGCCGGTGTGATCGCCGTGCCCGTGGGTGAGCGCGAGCAGGTCGCAGCGCGGCGGTTCCTTCAAGTCCGCAGGGCAGGACGGGTTGTCGCGCAACCAGGGGTCGATCAAGACAACGCGCTCATCCGGCAAGGTGAGTCGGATGGTGGCGTGTCCCAGCCATGTCATGCTTGCGGTGTCGGTCATGTTGCTCTCCGCAGATGTTCTTCATGCACAGTGCTAACGCACTTTCGAGATCGCGCTGATTCTCTCGACGATCAGCGTGTGTTCTGGAAACATGCCGGTTTCTTCCTTGCTGTATATCAGATCGCCATCGACTCGGACGTCGAAGATTCCGCCGGATCCCTCGATCATCTCAGTTTCGATTCCGATATTGTCCTTGATCGTATCCGCCAGACTGGCGGCATCGGGGTGATAGTTTCACTGCATGCAGTATTCGATGGATACTATCATTCGCAACACTCCAATAAAGAAACGCTCCAGCGCACTGTTTGGCGAATCATATCAGATTTTCGACACGGCGGGTACGGTCGGACGGCACAACATCGCCCTACCCGCCGGAATCGGTCATCGATTGTCGGCGTAACGGCCATGTAACATGACGATGCTCACAGGACAGATAATCGGCATTCGCGAGGGCTGATCGGGGGCGATGGTGCGTTGCGACCGCATATGAGATTCGATCGTCGAGCGTGTTTGGCGTGTGGTCGAAAAGTAACCTTCTGGTAACCACCCCGCGACGGTCTTGAATCGGACCGGGCGCATTCCGTAGTATTTGGACGTCGGTGTGGCAGCGTGTCATGCTGGCGTGTTGTTCAGTTTTGGGATCCCTTGCCTGTCACGGATCGATGCCGCGTGTGGTAGTCCGGGCAACAGCGACCACGGGAGTATTGGAAAGGCCTTTCACAATGATTCAAAGTTGGTTGTTCTCACGGCGTCGGATGGTTGCGTGTTTGTCGGCCCTCGTCATCGCGTTTTCGGTCGCGACGGCTGGGGCGCAGACGAAAGGTTCGCGGGTTAACATAAGCCCGTCGTTCGCAACAGAAAAGCCCGCCGCCGCGCCAGTGGCGCCGACGGGCCCTGCTCCGAAGATCGGCGCCGATACTCCGAAGCACGATTTCGGCGAGATATGGGTGGGCACGAAAGCGACGCACACATTCGTGGTTCGCAATACGGGCGATGCCCTGCTCAAGATCTCTCGCGTCAAGCCGAGTTGCGGATGTACCGTGGCCAAGTTCGATTCCGAAGTCGAGCCGGGCAAGACCGGCAAGATCGAGGTGACCGTCAATACGGCGAAGCTCAAGTCCAAGATCAACAAGTCGGTCAGCGTCGAGTCCAATGATACCATGAAGCCGGTGTTCAAGCTGGAAGTAACCGGCACGGTCAAACAACGTTTTCAGATTACGCCGAATCGCGGTGAGAGCTTCGGCCGCATCCGTCCGGACGAAGACCTGACACGAACGCTGACGCTCACGAACAACATGGGCACGCCGGTTCAGTTGACGCTTCCGACTCCCAAGGCAGGTGTGTACACGGCTGAGCTTGTTGAGAAGACGCCAGGCAACGTCTATGATCTCGTTATCACAGCGAAGCCACCTTACGCGGAGAAGATCAACCGCGGCGCCTACAAGATCAGGACTGACCTTCCCGGCAACGTGACGATCGACATCGCGCTTTCAGCCTACGTCCCGCCGCTGGTGGAAGTGACACCGCCGCAGGTGATCATTCCGAAGACTCAGGCCACCGCACGCCAGCAGAGTGTTCGCGTGAAGTTCAACTCCAAGGAGCCGCATAAGGTCCTGTCCGCCACGACCAATGCGCCCGGTGCACAGGTTGAAATCAAGGAGATCGCGGAAAGCCATTACGACGTCGTGCTCGGGCTCCCGGCCAACTACTCGCCGCCGACGACAGGTCACAAGCTCACCCTCAAGACCGACGATCCGAAGAACGCGGAAGTCGAGGTCAAGATTGCGCAGCGGCAGTCCCCGAAGCGGGCGGCGCCGCAGCGCCCGGCGATGCAATTGTCAGGGAAACCTGTTCCCGACGCGACCTTTGTCCTCGCGAACGGTACGCCGCTCAAGACCAGCGAAATGAAGGACGATGCGACGGTGGTCATGTTCTACGCCAGTTGGTGCGGATTCTGCAAGCGCACCTTGCCCCAGCTCGAAGCGTACTCGAAGGAATTCAAGGACAAGCCCGTCAAGTTCGTTGCGATCAGCATGGACTCGCTCAAGGAAAACGGCGATACCGGCAAACGTGCCCGCTCCAAGCAGCAGGTCGTCGATCAGTTCAAGTCCATGGGTGTGACGATTCCGCAGGCGTTCGACTCCAATAAGGACGGCGGCTCGAAATTCAAGGTGCAGAGCTTCCCGACGATGTTCTTGTTCGGCAAAACCGGCAAGATCGACCGCGTCTACGTCGGCGGTGCCGCCGCGAGCGACGGGTCGATGAAGAAAGACATCGAGACGCTGCTTTCTGGAAAGACTCTGGCAGCTCAGTCCCTTGCGCCCGTGAAGCCCAAGAAACGAGAGCGCCCGGCACTCAAGATGGCCGGCAAGCCCGCGCCGACCGGTACGTTTTCGGCGGCATCCGACGGCTCCACCGTCAGCCTCGCCAGTTCCGATGCCGAGGCAACCGTCGCGTTCTTCTACGCGAGCTGGTGCGGCTATTGTAAGAAGACTCTTCCCGTCCTGACCGCGATGTCAGCGGAGTACGAGGGCAAGCCGGTTCGCTTCATCGGCGTCAACCAGGACACCATCATCGATCAGCCCGACCCCAAGAATCGTCGGGCCAAGACCAAAGACTACGTCATGAAGCAGTGGTCCGATCTCGGCGTCACGTTCCCGCAGATCATGGACCCCAACGGCATCGGAAGGAAGGACTTCAAGGTCACCAGCTACCCGACGTACTTCCTGATCGACAAGTCCGGCAAGATTGAAAAAGCCTACGTCGGGGGCACCGCCGCCGGCAACGGCGCACTCAAGAAGGACATCGACGCGCTCTTGAAAGGCAACGGCGGAAAAGCCAGCGCCGGCAAGTAGACCCACTGCGCGTCAACCAACGCCATCAACAGCCCGCGCCGGTTCATAGACTGGCGCGGGCTTTTCAATTGGTGCTTCAGGCATGACGCGTACCGTCATGCCCTGACGCCGTCTGCGTGCAGCGTCCGTCTCCGCGAAACGGACGGGAATGCCCGCGAGGGTTGATCGCGGCGCGACACTACGGGAGTGCGCGATAGATGCTACGTCCGAACCAGCTCGGACGCGTGAGCGGCCGGTGTGGCTATTGTTCTTGCCCCTCTCCGCGTAATCCCATGAAAGGCTGTCTCCCGCCGGACACCTTACCGTCCGGCGGGAGACAGCCTTTCATGGGATTACTCTTGGCATGCCAGACCCCCTGGCCATACCCTGCGCGGCAGGCGGGCGTGTCGGGTCTTGCGTCTTCATCGCGTGTCGGTACACTTCCGGTCACAGTGATAGGCCACGGCGAAGTGAAGCGTCGCACGTGCGCTTGAAAGCGGCAGACGCGTCCAACGCGGCGACGTCGGCTGCGCGCGATGGGCTGTAGTTCAATTGGTAGAACGCCTGACTCTGGATCAGGAGGTTCCAGGTTCGAGTCCTGGCAGCCCAGTCGTGTCAGAAGCTGAAGCGAGAACGAAACTGGGGTCAGAGCGCATTTAGTTGTTAGTTGTCGCCGCGGTAACGAAGCACGCAATCGCGATGCGGGGCCACGTGTTCGACCGGTTGGCCTGCTTGCCCCGAACGATATTCCTGAATACGACGGCGCACGCTGAGTGTCACCGTCGTGTCTGGCCCGGTGGCCACTGTCGACATTCCGGGTTCCAACAACGCCCCCTCCCATCGCTGTTACCATCACCCGCTCCGCCTCGCGCCGGGCGACACAATCGTTGACACGCGCGGGCGCCCTACCTATAGTGCGCGCGTATCAGACTTGAGCGACTCGATTGAACGAAAGGTACACACCGTGGCGAAAGCACCCAAGTTCGTATTCTTCTTCGGCGCGGGCAAAGCTGAGGGTCAGAACGCAAGCAAACTCCTCCTCGGCGGCAAAGGCGCGGGCCTCGCCGAGATGACTCACATTGGTCTGCCCGTGCCCGGCGGCTTCACCATCACCACACAGGCTTGCGCAGAGTTCATCCGCAGCAACAACAGTTGGCCGCGCGGCCTCGAAGAACAGGTCGACAAGAATCTCAAACGCCTCGAGCGCGTGTGCAACAAGAAACTCGGCGGGGCACGCGACCCGCTCTTGATCTCGGTGCGATCCGGGGCAGCCGTCTCCATGCCCGGCATGATGGAGACCATTCTCAACCTCGGGCTTAACGACGAGTCCGTCGAGGGATTGGCTCGCGTCACCGGCAATCGCCGCTTCGCCTTCGATGCCTACCGGCGTCTCATCATGATGTACGGCACGACCGCCCAAGGGATCGAGCGATCCCTGTTCGACGACGCCTTCGATCGCATCAAAGAGCACAAGACGCGCTGGCGTCTCGAAGTTCCCCATACCCGAAAGATCGAAGACACCGAGGTCAACGATGATGAGCTGGTCGAACTCGTTGCGGCTTACAAGACCATCTACTCGCACGCCACCGGTCAACCCTTCCCACAGGATCCGCTGGCGCAGTTGCGCGGGGCCATCAATGCCGTCTTTGGCAGCTGGATGGGCGACAAGGCTGTCACCTATCGCCGCGTTGAGAAGATCAGCGGGCTTGAGGGGACCGCAGTCAACATCTGCCAGATGGTCTACGGCAACCTCGGCGATGATTCCGGAACCGGCGTCTGCTTCACGCGCGACCCGAGCACGGGCGAGAACGAGTTCTATGGCGACCTGCTGATCAACGCCCAGGGCGAAGACGTGGTGGCCGGTATCCGTACGCCCCTGCGCGTGGCTGAACTGAGCAGACACATGCCCGAAGCGTGGGACCAGCTTCTGGCGGTTCGGACCATTTTGGAATCGCACTACCGTGACATGCAGGACCTCGAGTTCACCATCGAACGCGGCACGCTCTACATGCTGCAGTGTCGGACCGGCAAGCGCTCGCCGGCTGCTGCCTTTCGCATTGCGGTCGAGCACGCGACGATGCCCCTGCTCGGGCGCGTCGAAACCAACCGACTCGTGAAGCGCGGGCACCTCCCGCGCAAGTACGCCGCGCAGGTCACCAAGCCGATCCTCACCAAGGAGGAGGCCATCGGGCGCATCACGGCTGCGGATGTCGAGAGGCTGTTTTATCCGGTTCTCGATTCCGATCTGTCGCGTGAAGAGCTCGCGAGTCGTCAGCTTGGTACCGGCATCAACGCGGTCCCCGGAGCGGCTTGTGGCGAAGTTGTCTTCCATCCAGCCGATGCGGAGCGCCGCGCTGCGGACGGTTCGAGCGTTATCCTGGTCCGCAAGGAGACTTCCCCCGAGGATGTCGGCGGCATGCACGCCTCTAGTGGGATCCTCACCGCGACCGGTGGCAAGACCTCCCACGCAGCCGTGGTCGCTCGCGGGTGGGGCAAGTGTTGTATCGTCGGGTGCGATACGTTGAGCGTTGACGAGCAGCAGAAGACCATGCAGCTCAATGGACGCATGCTACGCGAGGGCGACACCATCACGCTCGACGGATCGACCGGCACGATCTACGACGGGTCCATCCCGTTGGTCATGCCCACCGCGCCGGACGAGTACAAGACACTGCTTGGTTGGTGTGACGAAACGCGCCGGCTGGCGGTACGCACCAACGCCGACACCCCCGCCGACGCTCACAAGGCCATCGAACTCGGGGCCGAGGGCATCGGACTCTGCCGCACGGAGCACATGTTCTTTGAGACAGAAGAACGTCGCTTGGCCATGCAAGAGATGATCGTGGCCGACAACGCCCCGGAACGCCGTCGCGCCCTCGACAAGCTCCAACCGTTCCAGAAGCAGGACTTCCTCGACATCTTCCGGGCCATGGACGGCAAGCCCGTCACGATTCGCCTCATCGATCCGCCGCTGCACGAGTTCTTGCCGCACGACGAGGACAGTATCCAACTGCTCGCGCGGTACTCAGGAATCTCGACCGAACAGATTCGCGCCCGGGCTGAACAGCTTCATGAATCCAATCCCATGCTAGGCCACCGTGGCTGTCGCCTGTGCATCACCTATCCGGAGATTCTGGAGATGCAGGTCAGCGCCATCATCGAGGCAGCAGTCGAGGCTGTCGGCGAAGGCGTTGAGGTGCTGCCGGAGATCATGATCCCGCTGACGATCGACGCCAAGGAATTGAACATCCTCACCGATCAAACCCGTGCTGTGGCGGATGCGATCCTGGACAATGCCGGTATCAAGCTCGGGTATCTGGTCGGCACGATGATCGAAACGCCACGGGCGGCGCTGCTGGCTGATCGCATCGCCGACGTCGCTCGCTTCATCAGCTTCGGCACCAACGACCTTACGCAGACTGCCATGGGCCTGTCACGCGACGACGCGGGCAGGTTCCTTCCGGCCTATGTCGATCAGGACAAGCACGCCATCTTCGCAGCCGACCCGTTTGACTCGCTGGACGTCGACGGCGTCGGTCAACTCGTTGCGATGGCTGTCAACGGCGCCCGCGCCGCGCATCCGACGTTCAAGCTCGGCGTCTGCGGCGAGCACGGCGGCGACCCCGACAGCATCCGTTTCTTCCACGGCATTGGCTTGAACTACGTCTCGTGTAGCCCCCTCCGCGTGCCCATTGCGAGACTAGCCGCTGCCCACGCGGTGTTGGAGGAGCGATCTCAACGCCCCGTCAAACGCAAACCCAAGAAAGCGGCTGCGTCGCCGAAGCGGGCGGTAAAGAAGACAGTTAAAGCCAAGAAGAAATCCGCCCCTAAGAAAGCCAAGAAGAAAGCAGCTGCCAAGAAGGTGCCAAAACAAGCTGCTCCCAAGAAGGCCACGAAGAAGAAGACGGTCAAGTCCGCGAAGCGCAAGGCAGCCACGGCAACAACCAAACGCGTGACCAAGAAGAAGGCAGTCAAGAAGGCCAAAGGCACGAAGAAGAAGTCCAAACGCCGCTGAGAGACTGTTGGACAACGCCGACCCAGACATTGCCGCATCGATCGGCCATCGCTGGAGTTCCGGCGCTACTGACGACGCCCCGTGTACGCTTGCCCCTGGACCGGAGTTTTCCACCGACACCGTACGCAGATTGCGTTGGATGCCGGTGTACACTACATTCGTCTGGCCGTGCGTGATGATATGCCGTTGACGCAGGAGCGCTTGCCGCAGCAGATCCTCGATTGATGTGACGGCCTCGCGGAAGCGTTCAAGTCCGACGTGCTGGAAGTATTTGTCGAGGTGCGCGACCAGTGTTGTGTCAGCATAGATTTGTGGGATCGCGATCGTGGTTTTTGGTGGTTGTTGCTTGCGGTCTGGTCGTAGTGCCGGCAGTTGTCGCTCAGACGCAAGGGACTCCGGACGTGAAGACCTCGCTTGAGTCGGCCGCCATCGCCCTGGAGGAGCATCGTCCGTCGGACGCGATGGATGTGCTGCGATCGGTCGAACACCTCGAACGCGACAATCCCTGGATGTGGTTCTACCGCGGGCTCGCTCAACTTGAGCTCGGTGACTGGTATGGCTCGATGGAGAATCTGGATCGTGCGCAGGATCTGCTGACTGCGCACGGAGGCTCTGACCCACAGCTTGCAGCCGGTATCGCCGAGTACCGTCGGCGGGCGCGCAATCAAGTGTTCAATGTTACCTATCAAGCCGGGCTGACGTACGACGGAAACGTGACCTTCCTCGGCAGCGGCGGGGCGGGATTCAACATCTCCGGACGCGGTGATGGCAAGTTCACGTCCCGGCTTGAACTCCAATACGCCCCCATCGCCGACGCGACCGAGACGGTCATCTTCGGCGTTCGTGCCAGTGACTCTTGGCACTTCAGAATCGACGAGTTCGATGAGCAGGATTACGGCGTAACGATGCGTTACAGTCGCGTTTTGAGCGAGCGATGGAAAGCGGCTGTTCAATACGACTACGACATCTACTATCTTGGCAACGAGCCGTTCCTTTCGGACCACGCCGTCAGCCCGAGCGTCGAGTACTCCTGGCCCCACAGCGTTTCACGCTTCAGGCCGATTGCGACGACGTTGCTCTACAAGATCGAATCCAGAGACTTCCTTTTCGACACTGCCCCCGAGTTCGACCGCGACGGATTCACCAACGCAGTCGCCGTGGAACAGTCCTTCAAACTACAGCCCATCGGCGACAGCGATTGGACTTGGGATGTCTACGGAGGATACCTGTTTGAGTCGGTGGCCACTGAGGGCAGTGAGTTCGATCGTTTGGACCACGTATTCAGCCTCGGTTTCGCCATGCCGCTTTCCAATCCGTTGCTACCCGCCAAGTCGCTTACGCTACGATTCGACGCAGCCTGGGAAATCGCCGACTACCGTCGGAACAGTGTGATCGACTTCAGTGGTGACGAGCGGTCCGATCTCATCACCGCCTTGGGCGCGGTCTTGTCCCAGCAGTTGTTCTGCGATCCCGAAACGGGCGACGTCACTTTGCATGGGATCGTCGGCTGGACCAACGCGGACTCAAACGTCACGCTTCGCGGCGGTCCAGAGCCGTTTACCTACGACAAGTGGGTTGCGGGCATCCAGCTTGAATGGTCGTGGTGAAGATCGCGTGCTCGTCACAAGTGTCATCATGTGGCACTTTCGTCGCGGTAACACGTTCAGTCGAGTGGATCGCAGTTCATTGCGTCGAGACCGTCGAGACTCTCCGGGTCGGGCGGGACGTCAAACACGTCGAGCCACCGCTCCGCCTCGGCCGACGACGGCGACGCGGGCTTTTCTTGTTCGGTTGCGACGGATTGAGGGGCGGCTTTGGCGGGCGGACACAGCTCCGCCACAAAGTCCTCTGATCGCGTACACGCGCATCGTCGGTACTTGGCTTCGTGACGGATCACGCTGTCGGTGGTCACGACGCGGATCGACGCCGGGATCTTGGACTGATGAACCATTCGGATGATCACGTCGTCGGCTGTCTCGGAACCGCTGAAGCAGATCGTCAAGCGCGGAGATTTCATCTGCTTGGCTATGGCGCCTCGGGGGACACTGCCGTCGAATGCCACCGTCACGTTGTGATCGTGGGTTCGAGCCCACCGTTCCAAAAGCCTGACGAGAGTTTCGCGTCCGGTGTGTGGGCCGGGGGCGTGCGCGTGCATGGCGTGCATCAGATTGTTCCCGTCGATGATGATGTGCTTGGCCATCGGGAATCACTCAGACTTCGTCGCCCAGCTTCATCGCCTCGATCACAGCGTCGGTTTCGATGGGCAGTTCTTCGGTGATATTCTCGGGACCGCCTTGTGCACGAACGTGTACGATGTCCTCCAGGCGAATCCCGCCGAAATGCGACTCGATGAGTGCGTCGACGGCGGCGCGGTTCACGCAATCTGCAAATGGGCTTACCAGGTCGTCCCGCGCCCAGATGGCCGGCACGATGTAGATGCCGGGCTCGATCGTGACGGTCATGCCCACTTCGAGGTCGCGGTCGAGGCGCAGGGCGTTGTCGCCGAAGCCGGTTCGACGCTCCCGACCGGGTGCGTAGCCGGCAAGATCGCCAAAATCCTCCATGTCGTGCGTGTCCAAGCCGATCAGGTGGCCGACGCCGTGCGGGAAAAAGAGGGTGTGGGCCCGACGCTCGGCGAGGTCGTCGGGTTCGCCTCGAAGCAAGTCGGCTTCGATCAGCCCCTCGCAGATTACACGGGCGGCGAGATCGTGAACATCTCGATATCGGCGCCCTGGGACGCAGGCGGCGATGGCTTCTCGCTCGGCACGCAGAACGACGTTGTACAGCTGCTTCTGAATGGCTGTGAACTCGCGCGACACCGGGCAGACGCGCGTGTTATCACTTGCGTACCCACCCGGTTCTGCGGCGCCGCCATCCACAAGGAGCAAGTCGCCGGGATTCATCGTGTTGTTGTAGCCAAGACAGTGCAGAATTTCGCCCCGCACCGTAACGATGGGTGTGAATGACGCGACGCAGCCGCCCGCTATGAGCGTCGACTCAAAGGCGGCAGCGATTTCCGCCTCCGAGCGTCCAGCCACGACGCAAGCCATGGCCACCTCATGCGCGTCGGCTCCGATGTCGGCGGCGTCGCGCATGGCTGTCAGCTCGTGGTCGTCCTTGACGTTTCGCATGTCAATGATCTGCAGCAGTTCGTCCGCGGCTGCCGGTTGCAAGCCGAGCGACGTCACCCAGTTCAGGGAGGCGGGGCAGGGCGGGCAGATCGAGGCAGACTCACGTTTCGCCAGCAGCTCTTCAATGTCGCGAGGTGCGCGAATTGCGCCGACGGACACTCCGGCGGCTGCGGCGATGACATCGTCTTGCACGGGTTCGCCGGTCCACACGGCGTCGTCAGGGTCTGCGAGCGGACGCAACAAGGTGCTGCCGGCCATGCCGTCGCTGTTCGGCTCGATGATCCACGCGGCGCCTTCGATGGGAGGTCCGCCGAAGTAGAGGTAGGTGCTACCTGCCCGGAAGGGGTAATCCAGCCCGGCATAGGTTCGAGCGCGGGCTCGCCCAGCGAGGATTACCAGGGGGCGCTTCAAACCGGCTGCGAGTCGCGACCGCCGCTGCGTGTAGACCTCTGGTGGGGCGGTCATATTCAGTATCTGCTGTGCCATTCTCACGTTCTCCGTCATTGGGTGGCGACAAGCCTGGGCGTCTTCCGCGTTATCGGGCATTGCCAATCTAGGATCCTCGATCTCCAGCTGGACCCACACACCGCGATCCTATCGCAAAAGAGCCCCGGAAACACGGGCGGTTTCGTCGCCCCCTCGCAATCTTGGCATCTTCAATCTTCGGCGGCGCCCCGCCGGCCATGTTCCGGGGCAGGGATGGTTCGACTTCGACACCAACATCACCTTGGTCAGAAAAACCGACGATATTCATGGGAAAGGTCTGGGAACCGACTTGTCTTTGGCATCCGAGGTGTTTATTCTTCGTTAGCGGACGAAGGAGTCGCAAGTGAACGTTATAGACGACTTGTTTGAAGACCGTGTCAGTGGGTTGGGGATGAGCGATCCCGTGATCGTCGCACCGGGCGATACGATCGCGGCGGTCATCGCGCTCATGCAGCGCGAACGCGTGGGGTACGTGGTCGTCATGGAAGGTGATGTCCTCCGTGGCGTGTTCACCGAGCGCGACGTTCTGAAACACCTGCTCGCCACGGGAGTGCCCAACACCGCGCGCATCGATAGCGTGATGACGCACAAGCCTCAGACGCTGAGTCTCGCCGAGACCGTATCCGACGTTATTCGCAAAATGCATGAGGGGGGATTTCGCCACCTACCGGTTCTCGATGAGCACGGTAAGGTCGCCGGGATCGTGTCGGTCAAGCGTGTTGTGCAGTACCTCGTGGAGCACTTTCCCGAGGCTGTTTACAACTTGCCGCCGGAACCCGCGAGCGTTTTGACGTCGCGTGAAGGGGGCTAGCGATTTCGCCACGGCGAATGCCACGACTTTTTTCCACCAACGACGAGGAGCTTTGAGTTTCATGGCCGGACCAACGGCAGCGCAACCAGCCGGGACAGTCGAGCGATTGGACGGCGTTGTCGTTCGCTTCGCAGGCGACTCCGGCGACGGCATGCAGCTTGCGGGTACGCAACTGACGAATACCTCCGCGATCTTCGGAAACGATATCGCGACATTGCCCGACTACCCTGCGGAGATTAGAGCGCCGGCGGGGTCGCTGGCTGGGGTGAGCGGGTTTCAGATCAACCTGAGTGAGGCCCGCATCCATACGCCCGGCGACGGATGCGACGCGCTGATCGCCATGAACCCCGCAGCTCTCAAGGCCAATCTCGAAGACCTCAACGTGGGCGGCGTTGTGGTGGTCAATTCGGATGCGTTCACCAAGGGCAATCTCGCCAAGGCCGGTTACGATGAGAACCCGCTTGAGGGCGATTCGCTCGACCGCTACCGCGTCATCAAGGTGCCGATCGATACATTGACCACCGAAGCGGCCAAAGACACGGGACTGGGCACCAAGGCGATTCTGCGGACGAGGAACTTCTTCGCCCTTGGCTTCGTCTACTGGATGTACGGCCGGTCCGTGGACACGACCCTTGCCTGGATCGAGTCCAAGTTCAAGAAGGTTCCCGCAGTCGTCGACGCGAATGCCAAAGCCCTTAAGGCGGGGTACTTCTTCGGCGATACGACCGAGGCGGTTGCGGTCCGCTACGAGATCAGAAAAGCCGACATCGCCGCGGGTACCTATCGCAAGGTCACGGGCAACGAAGCCGTCGCCATCGGAATGGCCGCCGCCGCACAACGCGCGAACAAGTCGCTATTCTACGCCAGTTATCCGATCACGCCGGCCAGCGACATCTTGCACACGCTGTGCCGGTACCAGAGCTACCGCGTCAAGACCTTCCAGGCCGAGGATGAGATTGCGGCGATGGCGGCTGCGATCGGCGCCTCGTTCGCCGGATCGCTAGGCAGTACGGGCACGAGTGGTCCCGGTCTTTGTCTCAAATCCGAGGCCATCGGCTTGGCAGTCATGACCGAACTTCCTCTCGTGATCGTCAATGTGCAGCGCGGCGGGCCGAGCACCGGGCTCCCCACGAAGACCGAGCAGTCCGACCTCCTCCAGGCTGCGTTCGGCCGACATGGCGAGTCGCCAGTGCCCGTACTGGCCGCCGCTACGCCGAGCGATTGCTTCGCCATGACGCTTGAGGCCTACCGGATCGCGATTCGCTACATGACACCCGTCCTGCTCTTGACCGACGGATACCTCGGCAACGGTGCGGAACCTTGGCGCATTCCCGAAGTCGACTCGCTGCCCGATTTGCGCGTCGAGCATCCCAAAGCCAATGGTTCGGCCTTTCAGCCGTACGCACGCGACGGCAAGCTGGCGAGACCCTGGGCGATACCGGGAACCAAGGGCTTGCAGCACCGAGTCGGAGGGCTTGAGAAAGCAAACATCACCGGGAATGTGTCGCACGACCCGCAGAACCACGAGGACATGATTCGCCTTCGCGCGACCAAGATCGCCGGAATCGCAAACGACATTCCGCTTCAGGACGTCGAGGGTCCTGCAGACGCCGAGTTGCTCGTTCTAACTTGGGGGAGCACCTATGGGGCAGTCATCACCGCCGTGCAGCACGCCCAAGCGAAGGGGCTGAGCGTCGCCTCGGCGCATTTGCGGTATTTGTTCCCCTTCCCCAGGAATCTGCAAGACGTGTTGCGGTCCCACAAGAAGATTCTGATACCCGAAATGAACGGCGGGCAGCTGCGCTTCATGGTTCAAGGCCAATACCGGGTCGACACCGTCGGGTACAGCAAGACTCAGGGGAAACCGTTTCGAATCGCCGAGATCGAACAGAAGATTGACGAAGTGCTGAAAGGCTGACGACAATGTCCGTCGAAGTGGAAATAGCGAAGCTGACCGCCAAAGACTATGCCAGCGACCAGGACGTACGCTGGTGTCCGGGGTGCGGGGATTACTCGATTCTTGCCCAGACCAAGAAGGTCATGGCCAAGATCGGAATTCCCAAAGAGAAGTATGTCGTGGTCTCCGGGATCGGCTGCTCCAGCCGCTTCCCTTACTACATGGACACGTACGGCATCCACAGCATCCACGGCAGGGCACTTGCCATTGCGACGGGGGTGAAGTTGGCCCGCCCCGACCTGCAGGTCTGGGTTGCCACAGGCGATGGCGACGCGTTGAGCATCGGTGGGAATCATTTCCTGCACGCCATCCGCCGCAACATCGATATCAACATCCTCCTGTTCAACAACCGCATCTACGGTCTGACCAAGGGGCAGTATTCGCCGACATCGGAAATGGGCAAGAGGACCAGGTCGTCGCCCAATGGTTCCATCGACTTCCCGCTCAGGCCGCTGTCCGTTGCCATTGGCGCAGAGGCGTCGTTCGTTGCCCGTACCCACGACGTCAACGTCGCGCACCTTGGCGAGATGATCGAGCGTGCCACGCAGCACAAGGGAACTTCCTTCGTGGAGATTTACCAGAACTGCAACATCTTCAACAATGGCGCTTTCGATTACGCTACGGGCAAGACCACGCGGGACGATACGACCATCGCGCTTGAGCACGGTCGGCCACTCATTTTCGGCAAGGAACGCAAGAAGGGCATCCGCCTCAATGGCCTATCGCCGGAAATCGTAGACGTGGGCAACGGCATCAAGGACGACGATCTACTGTTCCATGATGAGCGTTCCACGGAGCCGACTCTGGCCTACATGCTCAGCAGAATGTACCACCCGGAATTCCCGGAACCGATCGGCGTCTTCCGGGCGATCGATCGCCCGTCTTACGATGAAATGCTTGAGGATCAGGTCGAAGCGGCCGTCGCTGCCCAGGGCGAAGGGACGCTCGAAGGCCTGCTGACCGGCGGCGACACGTGGGTCGTCGAGTAATCGCCACCGGCTAGTTGCCGGGGGAGAGAGGCGAGCGAACCGTCGTTTGCCTTGCGGGCTGGGATTGAGGTCGATTCAGGGAGATTGACGATGGACTGTCCGTCATGCGGATTCGAGAACATCGCCGGCGCGGATCACTGTGCCGAGTGCGAGACTGATTTGACGGACCTCGACGTCCGGGTCGGCAAGACCGCCTTCGAGCGGAGTGTCATGAAAGACCCTGTCGCCCGCTTGATCCCGAACCATCCACTCAAGGTGCCGCCGTCCACCCCCCTTCGTGATGCTGTTCAGCAGTTGATTGACAGCGGACGCAACTGTGCGCTCGTCGTCGACGAAGACGGCAAGATGACTGGCATTATCACCGAGCGCGACGTGCTCTTGCGTGTCGCCCATCGCTTCGACGAGGTGGCGGATCTGCCGCTGGCTGAGTTCATGACACCCGACCCCGAACGCCTGCGCCCTGTTGATACGGTCGCCTTCGGTCTGAATCGGATGATGGTTGGCGACTACCGTCACCTCCCGGTCGAGAAGGACGGCAAGGCTCTTGGCGTCGTCAGCGTTCGCCACATCATTGGCTACATCGCCGAGCGTAACCCCGCCATCCTGGCCACCGCGCGCTGAGGTCGGCGGGGTGCATCGCGAACCGAGTGCTCCGGCCCTCAACCCCGCCCAAGACGAGCCCGCCAACAAAGCAACCTCCCAAGGACGTGACCTCGCGGGCGACCGACGCAATAGACTCGACGTCTCCATAGAGCGCTAACCTACACGGCAACCATTGAGCGTCACTTGATCAACCTCGCGCGCTTCGCCAAACTCGACGCCGAACGAGCGGTGGATCCGCCGATCTTCACTTCAAGGGTGCGGTTGCTTCGCCCGGGCGCGCAATGCGGTTTCGATTGACTCGCCGGCCTCGTTCAGTCGTTGCACGGTGATGATGCGCATTGCGGCGACACGGTTGATTACGTTGTCCGCGTTTAAGCGGATACGGCTGAGTTGGGTGATCTTCTGGTTTTTGATCCTCTGAATGTTGTGCTGTGATTTCGTGCGTCCCTTGTTGGTCTTCTTGTGCTGAATGTTGAATTTGGCATCCCGGATGCGCTTGTCGAAGTTGAGATCTTTCCTGCGGTACGTGTCGAGCAGCTTGTTCGCACGATCACTTAACGAAAAGATCTCCTTTACAGACCTCAAAGCGTCTTTGAGAACCTCGCCGACTTCCTCATTGCCTTCCTGCGGAAACTGCGCATATTCGCCGATCGACATCTCGCCGTGTTTCGAGCGCATGTGCCGCTTGTAGGCTCGACTTCCTTCGATCGCTTCGAATCTGGCGGAGTATTTGACCCATTCGTCCACGTAACGATCGCTGGATACAGGCTCGCGGTACATCCTGTGTCCGGTGATGCGGCGGCCGGTGGCCGTTTGCGTTATTTCCAATCCGTCACGTTGTTCCACGACCGTTCGGCCGAGCGCGGGCGAAACGAGTTCCTCGAACTCATAGAACATTCTTTGCAGATCCAGAAGCGTCGCTGTGGACTCGCGCACAACCCGATCAGCCTCTTCGTCCGTGAAGTTGAACGTCTCCCCGCCATCGGCTGTGAATTCGATGCTGCCGGCCGTGCGCTTGTAATCGCCGCTCAACTTGCGGCCATCATGAAGATACAGTTTGTCGGCACTCGCGCCACTTGTGAAGGCGGCAGTAACGAGCACGAAAACGAGCGTCCTTCTCATGGGTAGAGCGCCTTTCGAGTAAGACCCTGCGCCTCAGGGCGAGCCGCGTGATCGACCATGTTACGTCACTCCGAAGTGCCTCGCGTCCAATCCCATTCTACCCCACAGGCATGTTTTCGATCCAGAAAAGAATCGCCGATGTGGACCGGATGGACGCCGAGGAAGATGACCGACGCCTGCGCTTTCGCAGCTTTGTTTGCGGAGCACCGGCGTCTCGCGGTCTGGTGGGGGTTGACGGGGGGGTGTGAGTTTTGACAATGCGGTGTCCTGATCGGGGCTTCGTTTGATGGCGGGGTGCGCGGGCGCGGGCGGCTTCCCTTGGCATGACGAGGATGGGACTGTTGATGGTATGAAGGTGCTCCTTGCCAATCCGCGATGTTGCTGTGCGGGAGTTGATCGCGCCGTCGAGATCGTCAAACAGTCGCTAACGCGTTTTGGTGAAACGGTTTACGTTCGCAAGGAGATCGTGCACAACCGATTTGTTGTGGACCGGTTGCGCGAACAGGGGGCGGTGTTCGTCGAGGAATTGGCGGAAGTTCCGGAAGGGGCGCTGGCGGTGTACAGCGCCCATGGCGTTTCGCCGGCGGTACGCGACGAAGCCGCCGCGCGGGCGCTGCGGGTGCTGGACGCGACTTGCCCTCTGGTGACGAAGGTTCACGAAGAAGTGCGACGGTTCGTGGGTGCGGGCTATCACATCGTTCTGATCGGCAAGAAGGGCCATGAAGAGGTCGAGGGGACCATGGGCTGCGCGCCCGACGACATCACGCTGATTGAAGACGTCGAACAGGCGCGTTCGGTGACGGTGCCCGAGTCCGACAAGCTGATGGTGCTGACGCAAACGACGCTGGGCGTGGACGATGCGAAGGTGATCGTGGACGCGCTGCGTGAGCGATTCAGGCATCTTGAGCTGCCGCCGGCTGAGGATATTTGCTATGCCACGCAGAATCGCCAGAACGCGGTGAAGGCCATGTGCGAACGTGGGATTGAGCTGCTGCTCGTGGTGGGGTCCCGTAATTCGAGCAATGCCGCGCGGCTTGTGGAGGTGGGCGTGGTTCGCGGCGTGCGCGGGCAATTGATCGACACTGCCGATGATCTCGACCCAGCCACGCTTGAAGGTGCTGAGACGGTGGGCGTCACGGGCGGAGCGAGCACGCCGGACGCGCTGGTGCAGGGCGTGGTGGGACGACTTCGGGAGTTGGGGGCTGAGGACGTGGAAGTCTGCACGACTGCGGTGGAGAATACGGTGTTTAAGCTGCCGGACATGCTTGCGGTGAAGGGTGATTGAACGGGTCGTGTGTTGGTGCGGACCCACGGGTTGCGACCCGTGGGCGTTTGGGTGGATATGACGACTGAGACTTCGGTTAATTCGGTAAGCGCGGAGCGCACGCGTGTAATCGGATGGTGGGTATCTGACGGATCGACACCCGAACGGGGCGAGTCTGCGCTGTCGGCGGCAGTTCAGCGTCTTGGCGAAGCAGTTCAGCTGGCGGATCGGGGCGATGGAGCGGAGGTCGTTCGAGGTGGGACGTGTGTGTTCGGCGAGCAACCGGCTGATGGGGTGTTGCCGCTGGTCGGGTATGCGCCGCGGCTGGCTCCGGAGTCTCTCGGGGATCCTGCGTTTCGCGAGACCCACGGATTGCGGTATGCGTATGTCGGCGGGGCGATGGCAAACGGTATCTCGTCGGTGGAGATGGTCGAGGCGTTGGCGCGCGCCGGGATGCTCGGCTTCTTTGGGTCGGCCGGGATGTCGCTCGATCGCGTCGAGGCCGCCATCGAGCGAATTCAGCAGAGCGTCGGCGATAGGCCTCACGCTTTCAATCTGATCCATTCGCCGAACGAACCGCGTAGCGAGGCCGAGGTCGTTGATTTGTACTTGCGACGCGGTGTGCGGCTGGTAAGTGCGTCGGCGTATCTCGATTTGACGCTGCCATTGGTGCGGTATCGGGTTTCGGGGGTTCACCGGGGGCCTGGCGGCGAGATCGTGACGCCGAATCGGGTCATCGCAAAGGTGTCGCGGACGGAAGTTGCCCGAAAATTCCTGAGTCCGCCGCCTGCGGACATGCTGCAACAACTTGTCAATGAGAATGTTATCACATCTGAGGCGGCGCAGCTGGCGGCACGGGTTCCCGTGGCCGGTGATCTGACGGCGGAGGCGGATTCGGGCGGGCACACGGACAACCGGCCTGCCTGTACGTTGATACCGACGATGCTCGCACTTGCGGACGAGATTCAGGCAGAGCACGGGTACGCGGAGCGGCTGCGGGTGGGAGCGGCCGGGGGCATTTCGACTCCGGAATCGGCGTCTGCGGCGTTTGCGATGGGGGCTGCGTATGTTCTGACGGGGTCGGTGAATCAGGCGTGCGTGGAATCCGGGACTTCTGTGGCGGTGCGTGAGATGCTGTGCAAGGCGCGGGAGGCGGACATCACGATGGCCCCTGCGGCGGATATGTTCGAGATGGGTGTGAAGGTCCAGGTTCTGAAGTGGGGCACAATGTTTGCGGTCCGGGCGAGGAAACTCTACGATCTGTACCGGACATGTGCATCGGTTGAGGAAATACCAGAGTCACAGCGTGTGGTTCTGGAGCGGGATCTTTTCCGATGCACCTTGGCGGAGGCATGGGCGAAGACGCGGGCGTACTTTGCCGTCCGCGACCCTACGCAGATCGCTCGGGCGGAGCGTGACCCGAAGCACAGGATGGCCTTGGTGTTTCGCGCCTATCTCGGTCAGTCTTCCGAGTGGGCCAACAGCGGGGATGCGTCACGTCGGGCGGACTACCAGATTTGGTGTGGTCCTTCGATGGGCGCGTTCAACGAATGGGTGCGTGGGACGTTTCTTGAATCGCCCGAGCATCGGGACGTGGTGACGGTCGGGCTCAACCTGCTGGTTGGTGCGGCTGTTGCGACGCGTGCGGCATGGCTTCGCGCCTACGGTGTGTCCCTGCCGGCGGCGGCTCGTCGTTTTGCGCCGAGACCGCAGGCAGAGTTGGCGCAGCTGTTGGGCAGCGCGTAAGGAGATCAGTACTTGGCGAAGGTCGACGGCAGTGTGACGGCCACGCAAGCACCGATTGCCATCATCGGCATGGGGTGCTTGTTTCCGCATGCGCCTTCGTTGCGCGAATACTGGAGACTGATCCGCTGGTCTGAGGACGGCGTGACGGACGTTCCCGACACGCACTGGTCGATTGATGACTACTACGACGCCGAAGCGAACGGGCGAGACCTGACGTACTGTCGTCGGGGGGCGTTTCTTTCGCCGGTCGATTTTGATCCGATGGAGTTCGGGATTCCGCCGTCCACTCTGGAGGCGACGGACACCGCTCAGCTTCTGGGGCTAAAGGTTGCGAAATCTGCTCTTGAAGACGCGGGCTACGGTTCGGATCGGGAGTTCGACAGAGGGCGGACCAGCGTCATTCTAGGGGTGACGGGGACGCTGGAGCTGGTGATTCCGCTGGGGGCACGGATGGGCCATCCGCACTGGCGGCGGGCGATGCTTGAAGCCGGCGTGCCGGCGGACGTGTCGGAGTCGATCATCGAGCGGATTGCCGAGCAGTACGTACCGTGGCAGGAGAACTCGTTTCCAGGATTGCTGGGCAACGTGGTGGCCGGTCGGATTGCGAATCGGTTGAATCTCCGCGGCACGAACTGCGTGGTGGATGCAGCCTGTGCAAGTTCTCTGAGTGCCATTCACCTGTCACTTCTGGAGTTGAGCACCGGGCGAACGGATATGGTGGTCAGCGGCGGGGTCGACGCGCTGAACGACATCTTCATGTTCATGTGTTTCAGCAAGACGCAGGCACTCTCGCCCACCGGGGACGCGAGGCCTTTCTCGAAGGACGCCGACGGAACGGTGATCGGCGAGGGGATGGGGATGATCGTGCTCAAGCGTCTGGCGGACGCGGAGCGCGACGGCGATCGGGTCTACGCGGTGATTCGCGGCGTGGGCACGAGCAGCGACGGGAAATCCCAGAGCATTTACGCGCCGCGAAGCGAGGGGCAGGCTGAGGCGCTGCGATCGGCGTATCGGATCAGCGGGATCGACCCGAGTACGGTGCAGCTGGTAGAAGCGCACGGGACGGGGACGAAAGTCGGTGACGTGGTCGAGTTCGACGCACTGAAGACGGTTTATCGCGAGTCGCGCGCCGAGGGCAAGTGGTGCGGCGTTGGCTCGGTGAAGTCTCAGATCGGGCATACCAAGGCTGCGTCCGGAGTCGCAGGGATCATCAAGACGGCGCTGTCACTTCACCACAAGGTGCTGCCCGCAATGATCAAGGTTGGGGAAGCGAATCCGAATCTAGATGTCGATGCGAGTCCGTTCTACCTGAGCACGGAGACCAGGCCTTGGGTCGGCAAGCGCCCCGCGACGCGCCGTTCGAGCGTGAGTTCGTTCGGTTTCGGCGGGAGCAACTTCCACGCCGTTCTTGAAGAGTATGGCGATTGCAAGAGTGAGGTGTCCTGGGACGGGACGGTCACGATCATCGCGTTTTCGGCGGATACGAAAGACGGACTCACAGAGCGGCTGAGCGAGTGGCGCGCGTTGGTCGGCGAAAAGCCGAAGAATGCGGAGATAGCGTTTCGGGCGCGTGAATCGCGTCGCGGATTTCGCGCAGCAGACGAATACCGTCTGTTGGTCGTGTGCGAGTCGGGCGACGACCTTGTTAAACTGCTTTCCGGAGCGGCGGACCGACTTCGCTCGACGGACGAGGGAACCGCTTCGTGGAACCTGCCGAGTGTCTTTTTCGGTGGTCCGCAGGCGCGTGGGAAGATCGCGTTTCTGTTCCCAGGTCAAGCCAGTCAGTACGTGGGAATGGGGCGCGACTTGGCGTGCATGTTCCCCGAAGCGCAAGACGCCGTCGCGCAGGCGGACGGCGAGAGCGGGCTGTGCGAGCGGATCTATCCGCATCCGGTTTTCGATAAGGGCGTACGTGCGGAACAGCAGGCGAGATTGACGCACACGGAGGTTGCTCAGCCCGCGATCGGAGCGGTGAGCCTGGCGTGCTTGCGTGTTCTGGAGCGGTTCGGAGTGCGTGCGGATTCGGTGGCCGGCCACAGTTACGGTGAGCTTGTCGCGCTTCGGGCGGCGGGGCGCATCGACGATGCCACGTTGCGACACCTTTCGAGCGTGCGCGGGCGGTTGATGGCCGAGGGCAGCAGCGAGCCGGGCACAATGTTGGCGGTTCGCGCGCCGCTTAACGATATTGACGCGATGCTGACCGAGGAAGCATCGGACGCGGTCCTAGCGCATCGCAACGGACCGAAGCAGGGTATTTTGTCGGGCAGTGTTGCGGCCATCGAGGCAGCCGATGCTGCCAGTGCATCGCGCGGGTGGCAGACGACGCGGTTGGAAGTGTCGGCTGCGTTTCACAGCCGGTTGATGAGCGCGGCGCGAGATCGATTCCGCACGGCGCTCGATGAGGCGTCCATGTCCGAAGGTTCCATCCCCGTGATCGCGAATCGCACAGCCGAGGCGTATCCGGAGTCGCCGGACAGCGTTCGGGATATGCTGGCGGACCAACTCGTCTGCCCGGTGGATTTCGTGCGGTTGATTGAGAACATGCGGTCCAGCGGCGTTCGGCTGTTTGTCGAAGTCGGTCCGCGAAATGTGCTAAGCGGCTTGGTCCGATCGATTCTGGGTGACGGATCCCAGGAGGCGGTGTCAATCGATGCCTCGTGCGGCCGCGCATCGGGTGTCACAGACTTTGCACGCGTGCTGGCGCGACTGGGCGCGATGGGGCATGCGGTGGATCTCGCAGCCTGGGAGCCCGACGTGGCGGAGCCGCGGCATCCAGCCATGGCGGTGCCGCTCATCGGTGCGAACTATCGGCCCCCTAAGAAGAAAACGTGCGTCGAGCCGAATCGGTCGTGTAAGGCGATATCGGCTAGTAACAACGGAAAAAACTACGTGAGTACGACGGTCGAAAACAACGGCAAGAAGACGGCACCGCATGCTATGCGCGCGACGCAACCCATGGCGGCACCAACGCAAACGCCTGCGGTCGCACCCGGTGTGATGCAGGTCGTCCAGGAAGGCCTGCGGGCAATGCAGGCGTTGCAGCAGCAGACAGCCGAGGCGCACCAGCGGTTCCTGCAGGGGCAAGAGCTTGCCCAGCAGACGTTCCAGAAGGTCTTGGAGCACCAGCAGCGTCTCGTGGAGCATAGCCTGGGCATGCCGGTGAGCGCGCCGGAGAACCTGCCGCCCATCGCGCAAATGCCACGGTATGACACTCCTGTCCCGGCCCCCGCGGCCGTGCAAGCCCCCATCGCTGCTGCGGCGACCAGCGGCGACAACGGCGAGCACCGCACACTCGAAACCGCGCCGAAAGCGGAAGTGAGCGCGGTGGTGGCTGTGAGCGAATCTGTAGAAACTGTGTCGGCAGCGCAGCCTTCGGGATCGACGGAGCTGGAGACGACGCTTCTTGAGGTGGTCGCGGAATTGACGGGGTATCCGATCGAAATGCTCGATCCGGACATGGACCTTGAGGCCGACCTGGGAATCGACTCGATCAAGCGTGTTGAGATTCTCGCTTCGGTGCAGACGCGGCTGCCGGGCTTGGAAGCTGTTAATTCGTCGTACATGGGCAGCCTGCGGACACTTCGCAACATCATTGATTACATGGCCAGCCCCGAAGGCGAAACGAAAACGGATTCGTCACCCGCGCCGGTCGTCGAGGTCGTGGCCGACAACACGCCGTCCACAAGCGTCGATCGTCGCGTACTGCGTGCGGTCGATCTTCCCGCCATTGGGAAAGGTGACGGCGTTAGGATAGCCCCGGGTCGCGAGGTTTGGGTGCTTGAAGACGCCAACGGACTCGCCGAGGCGATCAGTGACAACCTTATGGCACTTGGGACGTTGTCGCGGGTGGTGACGAGCGATGCCGAGGTGGGCCACAACGGTGATGCGGCCGTTGGCGGCTTGATTATCGTGGCGTCCCCCGGCGGCATTTGGGACGAGAATTCGGAAAAGGCGTTGAAAGACGCTTTCAGCCTGACGCAGCGCGTGGGCACGCTTCTTCGCGATGCCGCGAATGAGGGCGGATCGCTGTTTGCGACGGTGTCGCGGATGGACGGTGCGTTCGGGCTTGTCGGCGGAGAATTCGATCCGGTGCAGGGCGGCTTGGCCGGTCTGGCAAAGACTGTCTCGCACGAGTGGGCCGGCGTTCGCACGAAGGCACTGGATGTGTCCGCCGGGTGGACCGATCACGCGAAGGCGGCTGATGCCGTCGTACGTGAGCTGTCGGTTGATGGCCCGATCGAGGTCGGGCTGGACTCTCGCGCGCGTCGCGGGTTGGCGTTGGTCTCGGAACCTGTCAGCGATGCTGAATGGCGGCCGGAAGCGGGTCAGGCGATCGTGATCTCCGGTGGCGCTCGCGGCGTGACAGCCGAGGTTGCCCACGCGCTCGCCATGCACAACAACCCGATTTTGGTGCTGCTGGGTCGATCGCCTTCGCCGGAAGATGAGCCGGCGTGGCTGAAAGACGTTTCGGAAGAAGCGGAGATCAAGCGTGCGATCATGGCGCACGGGTTTGACGCGGCTGCGAAACCGACGCCCGTTCAGTTGGAAGAGGCGTATGGCCGATGCGTAGCGGATCGCGAGATTCGTGCGACGGTTGCTCGACTTGAGCTTGCGGGCGCTAAGGTGATCTACCGTTCGGTGGATGTGCGTGATGCTGCGGCGGTGGCTGAGGTGATCGCGAAAGCGAGGAAGATCGCCGGTCCGATTGGCTCGCTCATTCACGGAGCGGGTGTGATTGAAGACCGTTGGATCGCGGACAAGAAAGCCGCACAGTTCGAGCGCGTGTTTGACACCAAGGTGGCTGGCCTGCGGAATCTGCTCGACGCGATTGGTGACGACAATCTGAAGTCTCTGGTGTTGTTCTCTTCGGTGAGCGGTCGTTTCGGGCGGCAGGGGCAGGTCGACTACGCGATGGCCAATGAGGTATTGAACAAGGTCGCGCACGCCCAAGCCCGATTGCGGCCTGACTGCCGGGTGGTTTCGATCAACTGGGGACCGTGGGAAGGGGGCATGGTCACACCGGGTCTTAGGAAGGAATTTGCGCGGATCGGCGTGGGGCTGGTACCGCTGAAGGAGGGAGCTGAGAGCCTTGTTGCAGAGTTGTCGCAGGTTGGCGGCGACGTCGAGGTCATGATCGGTTGCGAACTCCCTTCGTCTGAGCCCATGTCGCAACCGGCCGCTACGGAACTATCGCCCGCGTTCAAGCGCCTGCTCGATATCGACCGTCATCCGTTTCTTCGATCGCATGTGATCGGGGGGCATCCGGTTCTTCCGGTGGCGGTGATTCTGGAGTGGCTTGGTCACGGTGCGTTGCATGACAACCCGGGGCTGCTGCTGCATGGGTTCGAGGACTTCCGGGTACTCAAGGGTGTGGTGCTGACCAACGGGCCGGCTGATCTGCGTGTGACGGCTTCGAAGGCGAGACGAAACGGATCGCTGTTTGAGGTTGACGTTGAACTGCGTGGCCACGCGTCGAACGGCCGTGAGACGCCGCACGCGCGTGCCCGGGCCATCCTCGCTACGGCGTTGCCGGCACCGCCGACATTCAGCCCGCCCGAGGAAATCGGCTGTCGCACATACGCCCGCGGTGTCGAGGGTGCGTACAATGAAGTGCTGTTCCACGGTCCCGGTTTTCAAGGGATTGAACGGGTTGCAGGTTACTCAGCCGAGGGGATGGTCGCGTACGTGCGTTCGGCGGCGGGGCCGTCGGATTGGATGAGCGAGCCCGTGCGTAGCGCGTGGCTTGGCGATCCACTGGTGGTGGATGCCGGGTTGCAGATCGGAATCTTGTGGTGTCACGAGGAGTTGGGCGCGGTTTCGCTTCCGAGTTCCGGCGCGGGATACTATCAGTATCGGCCGTCTTTCCCGGAGATTGGGGTCAGCGCGGTCTTGGAAATCCGTTCGGCGAATGAGACACAGATGACGGCCGACGTCACGTTTCTTGACGAAGCCGGCATCGTGGTCGCACAGATGAGAGGCTTCTCGTGGACGGTGGACGCGTCTTTGCAGGCTGCGTTCGGGCGTGAAGCGGTGGCCGGCGCTCAGTCGTCATAGGTGAAGATCGATGAGCGGGCCATCACCGATTGCAGTGGTCGGGCTTGGCGGTGTTTTCCCCGGATCGCCCGACCTCGATACATTTCAACGGAACATTCTCAACAAGACAGACTCTTGCAAAGAGGTTCCGCCTGATCGGTGGATCCTCGACCCGCGTGATGCGTTTCGAGCGACCCTGTCGCCGGACCATGTTTATTCGACGCGCGGTTGCTTCGTGGAAGACTTCGCGTTTGATCCAGCCGGGTTGCAACTTGATGCGGAGATCCTCCGCGGACTTGACCCCTTGTACACATTGGTGCTGCATGCTGGACGTGAAGCGTTTGTGGATGCGGTGACGAACGGTCTCGATCTGCGTCGCACGGGCGTGGTGCTGGCGGCTATCGCGCTGCCGACGGACGGAGCGTCGGCCATCACACGCGAGGTGCTGGGGGAGAAGTTCGAGCGTGCGCTGCTGGGCACGTCCAGTGTCAAGAACCTGTCATCACCGCTCAACGCGCGGGTGACGTCTCTTCCTGCGAGCTTGCTGGCCCGCGCGCTGGGCTTGCGTGGCGGCAGTTGCACGTTGGACGCAGCCTGTGCATCGAGCTTGTACGCCTTGAAGCTTGCATGCGAGGAGCTGCGGGCCCATCGTGCGGACGCGATGCTCGCCGGTGGGGTTTCGCGGCCTGAGTGCTTGTACACGCAGATGGGGTTCAGCCAACTGCGGGCGTTGTCGCCTTCGGGCGTGTGTCGACCTTTCGACGCTGGCGCGAACGGGCTCGTCGTGGGCGAGGGTGCGGGCATCGTCATGCTGAAACGGCTGGAGGACGCCGTTGATGCGGGTGATACGATTTACGGCGTGATTCGCGAGATCGGGCTATCGAACGACGTCGCCGGGAGTCTCCTGGCCGCGGATTCCGAGGGCCAGGTACGGGCAATGCGCGAGGCCTACCGCGCTTGCGGATGGTCGCCTGAAGATGTGGACCTCATAGAGTGTCATGGTACTGGCACTCCGTTGGGCGACGCCGTGGAGCTCAGGAGTCTGCGGACGCTGTGGGGCGATGCACCGTTTCGCCCCGGTCAGTGTGCGATCGGGTCTATTAAATCGAACATCGGCCATCTGCTGACGGCTGCGGGGGCTGCGGGGCTAATCAAGGTCTTGTTGGCCCTGAGGGCGCGAACGCTTCCGCCGTCGATCCACTTCGAGAAGGCTCCGCGCAGCAGCGAACTGGAATCAAGCCCATTCAGAGTGCAGTGCGAGGCTGCACCGTGGGATCGACGGGACGCTGAGACGCCTCGGCGGGCGGGGGTGAGCGCTTTTGGGTTCGGTGGGATCAACGGGCATCTGCTGATCGAAGAATGGGAGCCGTCGCGGCGCAAGACGGCGGGTGAAACCCGCCCCGCGCGTGGGCGCCTTGAATCTGTTCCTGTTGCGATCGTTGGGATGGACGCACGGTTCGGTTCGACGGAGTCGTTGCGGGCATTTCAGGAGTTGGTGCTGAGCGGCGGATGCGCGAACCATGCGTCCGTTGATTCGGTGTCGGTGGGGCGGGGTGAGTTTCGATTGCCGCCCAATGAGATCCCAGAAGTGCTCCCGCAGCAGTTGTTGATGTTGAAATCGGTTGCGCGGGCACTGCAAGACACGGGGTTCACGAGGGGCGATCCCGTCGAACGCACGGGCGTGGTCGTGGGCATGGGTCTCGATCTGAACACGACGAACTTCCATCACCGCTGGTCGCTGTTGCCGCAAGCGCGGGCGTGGGCACGGGCGATGGGGTTGGAGCTTACCGAGGATCAACTTGACGAATGGGTGGGTGATCTTCGCGAGCAGTCCGGTCCGGCGCTGACGCCCGGTCGGGTGGTCGGAGCACTGGGCAACATCATCGCGAGTCGCATCGCGCGCGAGTTTGCGTTTGGAGGTCCGAGTTTTGCGATCTCCGCGGAGGAAGCGTCGGGCGTTCGGGCGCTGGAGGTTGGTGTTCGATCGCTACAACGGGGGGAGATGGACGCTGTGGTCGTCGGGGCGGTTGATCTGCCGGGCGATGAGCGGAATCTCTTGGCTACTGGCGCCTTGCGGGCGTTCTCGGCTCGCGGAGAGGTGCGGCCATTCGACGCGTCGGCGGACGGAATCGTTGTGGGTGAAGGCGTCGCGAGCATTGTGCTGAAGCGTCTGGAAGACGCTGTGGCGGCCGGTGATCGGGTCTACTGCGTTGTGCGGGGCATCGGTGTGGCTAGCGGGAGCAACGCGTCGTATGCCGATGGCGAGACGTATCGACTAGCGCTTGAGCGTGCCTATGAGGATGCTTGCGTGCCGGGCGCGTCAGTCACTTACGTGGAAACGCATGGCAGCGGGGATGGGCGTGAGGACGACGTTGAGGCGGCTGCGCTGGCGGATTTCTTCGCGGATGGTCCGATCGCGATTGGCTCGGTCAAGTCGACCATCGGGAACACCGGGGCACTGGCGGGGCTTGCTTCGGTCGTAAAGACTGCCCTCTGTTTGCACAACGAGATGATCCCCCCGCTGGTCGGGCACGGGTTCGCTTCGCCGGAGAATCCCCTTAGGGGTGAGAAGTTCCACACGCCGGACGCAGCGCAAGCGTGGCTGCACGACGGGGCCGACGGTCCGCGTCGTGCGGGTGTCAGCGTCATGACGCTGGACGGCATGTGCGCGCACGTCGTGCTCGAAGGCGCTGCGTGCGAGAACACGGGGCGGCGTCAGCCGTGCGGCGATCGCCCCAAGGGCGTTTTCGGTGTGCGCGGCGCCGATGTGAAAGCGCTACGCGCCGGGCTCGCGTCGTTGAAGCAGATGACCGCAGGGTCGGGGGACGGTATCGAACGATTGGCTCGACTGTGGTATGGGCGCGATACCGCGAGCGAAGGCAGCGATACTCTAGCACTCGCCATCGTCGCAGGCGGTTGTGATGAGCTCGCAATCGCGATCACGGATGCGGCGGATGCGCTGCGAGAGCGACCGACGGACCCCATCGCCGGCGAGGGTGGGGTGTTCTATTCGCCCAAGCCACTGGGCGGGCGAGGCGAGGTTGCGTTCGTGTTTCCGGGGTCGGGAAATCACTACGTTGGGATGGGCAGGGGACTCAGCGAGCATTGGCCGGAGGTGCTGCGTTTCCTCGATGGTGAGACGCGATATCTCAAGAGTCAGATGATGCCACACCTGTACGCGCCGTGGCGGTTCGGCTGGGACGAAGGGTGGCGGCGCGAAGCGTCGGCGGCGGTTGAGGCTGACCCCGCCGCGATGATCCTGGGGCAGGTGGCGCACGGTATCGCAATGAGCGACCTAATGCGCCGACTCGGGATCGAGCCATCGGTGGCCATCGGTTACAGCCTGGGCGAATCGACGGCGCTGTTCGCGTTGCGCGCCTGGCGGGATCGCGACGAGATGTTCGAGCGCATTCAGACCTCGCCGCTGTTTCGATCAGAGCTCGTCGGCCGATGCGACGCGGCGCGTCGGGCGTGGTCGCTCTCAGACGATGAGGCTGTGGATTGGCGCGCCGTCGTGGTGAATCGCGGAGCCGACCGCGTGCAGCACGTCGTTTCCCGGATCGATCGCGTCTACCTGCTGATCGTCAACGCGCCGGATGAATGCGTGATCGGCGGGCAGCGGGCAGCCGTCGATGCGGTCGTCGCCAAACTCGGGTGTGACGCGGTCGAGCTGACAGGGGCATCGACGGTACATTGTGACGTAGCCCGCGTCGTGGAGGACGAGTATCGCAGTTTGCATCTATTGGTTACGACGCCTCCAGACGGGCTTCGCTTTTACAGCGGCGCTCAGGCGACGAGTTTCGCGGTCGATCGGGAGAGCGCAGCCGACGCGATCGTGGCGCAGGCGATAGCCGGTTTCGATTTCCCAGCCACCGTCGAGCGGGCGTATGCCGACGGCGTTCGCGTGTTCCTCGAGCCGGGTCCGGGCGGATCGTGTGCACGGATGATCGGGAAGATCCTGGCGGGTAGGCCGCACGTGGCCCGGTCGGCGTGCGTGGCGGGTGAGGATGACCTAACGACGATCCTCGACGTAATGGCGTGCATGTATGCCGAGCGTGTGCTTTGTGACCTCGGTCCACTGTACGGCGAGGAAACGCTGGTCCTTGGTCACCGATCGGCTGACGTTTCGCACGGGGGTGGTGATGAGATTGTCGTTTCCGTGCGTCGTCCCGAGCCGCAGCCGACACTGCCGGCAGTTGTTACGCCCGAGCCCAAACCTGTTGCGACGGAGCCCGTGCAGGAAAGCGCAGAGGTGGAGTTGATGTCGGCCATCGCGCAAGCCAATACTGCGACGGCGGACGCGCATCAACAGTTTCTGCGACAGAGTCAGCTCGCGCTTGCGGACATGGGCGAGGCGATCGCGCTGCAGGCGCAGCTGGTCGACGGGCTGAATATCGAGCTCGGAGCGATTGTCGATCGCATTGCGACGGTGGCGGTGCCCGCGTTCAATCGTGACATGTGCTTGGAATTCGCGGTCGGATCGGTGGCCCGGGTGTTGGGCCCGGAATTCGAGGCGGCTGACACTTATCCCGTTCGCGTTCGTCTGCCGGATGAGCCGCTCATGCTGGTCGATCGGATCGTGAGCATCGACGCGGTCAAGGGCAGCATGACAAACGGCAAGATCGTGACCGAACACGATGTGCTGCCCGGTGCGTGGTACCTCGATGGCGATCGTGCGCCAGTCGCCATCACTGTTGAAGCTGGGCAAGCCGACCTGTTTCTCTGTGCGTATCTCGGGATTGATCTGGCCGTCAAGGGGACGCGCGCGTATCGGCTGCTCGATGCGACTGTTACATTCCATCGCGGGTTGCCTCAGCCGGGTGATATCGTGCGGTACGACATCCACATAGATCGCTTCGTCAAACAGGGTGAGACGTATCTGTTCTTCTTCCGATTCGAGGGGACGATCGATGGTGCGCCGATGCTGACGATGGCTGACGGATGCGCGGGGTTTTTTACTGAGACCGAGATTGCCGAGTCCGGAGGGATCGTACAGACCGCGGACGAGCGCGCACCGGCCGCGGGAAAGCGGGCGGACGATTGGCGCGACCTTGCGCCCATGGGAGTCGAATCGTACGACGAAGCCAAGGTGGATGCGCTGCGCGGAGGTGATCTAGCTGGGTGTTTTGGTGCGGCGTTTGGCTCGTTGGGGTTGGTTGATCCGATACGCATACCCGGCGGTCCCATGCGCCTGATCGATCGCGTAGTCGAACTCGATCCCAATGGCGGGCGGTTCGGGCTGGGTGTGATCCGCGCTGAGGCCGACATTCGTGGAGATGAGTGGTTTCTGACCTGCCACTTTACGGACGACATGGTCATGCCGGGAACACTTATGCATGAGTGCTGCACGCATACCCTGCGCATCTTTCTGATGCGTATGGGGTGGGTGACGGAACGCAGCGGCGTGTGCTACGAGCCGATTCCCGGCGTGCCGAGCAAACTCAGTTGCCGTGGGCCGGTGACACCGAGCACCAAGGTGGTGACCTACGAAGTGCAGATTAAGGAACTGGGTTACAATCCAGAGCCGTATGTGATCGCCGACGCCCTGATGTACGCCGACGGGGAGAAAATCGTGCAGTTCACGGACATGTCGCTCAAGATGACTGGGGCGACACGGAAGGGAATCGAAGCGTTATGGGACGCTGGAAAGTGCCATGGTGTGACACTTGTCGGTGATGCTCCGGTTGCGACCGACGTTGCACCGGCTGTGTTTGACGACGATCGTATTCTGGCGTTCGCCCTGGGCAAGCCGTCGGAGGCGTTCGGCGCGCCGTATCGCGCGTTCGACAATGATCGCCGCATCGCGCGGCTGCCGGGGCCACCGTACAAGTTCCTGAATCGGATTACGCGCGTCGACGCTGAGGCGTGGAAGCTCGCGCCGGGCGGGTGGATCGAGGCGCAGTACGACGTGCCGCCAGACGCATGGTATTTCGCGGCCAACCGGCAGCGGTCGATGTCGTTCGGAGTCCTCTTGGAAGTCGCGTTGCAGCCTTGCGGCTGGCTGGCGGCGTATCTGGGATCGGCGTTGCGCGGCGACACAGATCTGTCATTCCGCAACCTGGGTGGGTCAGCCATCCTGCATCGCGAGGTCTTTCCCGAGGCGGGGACTCTGACGACGCGCGTGCGGATAACCAAAGTGTCTGAAGCAGGCGGGATGATCGTCGAAGCGTTCGACATGCAGATCTGGCAGGGCGGGGAAATCGTCTACGATGGCGAAACGACGTTCGGGTTCTTCACGGCCGACGCGCTTGCTCAGCAGATCGGCGTTCGCGATGCGGCCCAACGCCTGTACGAACCAGCCGATGACGAAGTCCGTCGTGGGAAGCGGTTTGCCCTAGAGTCGGTCGCCCCGTTAACGCCGGATGCGTGTGGGGCGCCGGATTGCAGTGGCATGGCGATGCCGGCGACGGCGTTTCGGATGATCGATGAAATCGACCTGTTTGTGGCGGACGGCGGGCACCACGGGCGTGGGTTCATTCGCGGCGTGAAGCGCGTCGACCCTGCGGAATGGTTCTTCACGGCGCACTTCTATCAGGATCCGGTGTGTCCGGGTTCGCTGGGCTTGGAATCGTTCTTGCAATTACTCAAGGTCGTTGCCAACGATCGATGGGGCACCGAATACGCAACAACCCACCGCTTCGAGCCCATTGTCGTCGGGACGAGACATGAGTGGATCTACCGCGGGCAGATCATCCGTACCAACAAACGCATCGAGGTCGAGGCCGTCATCACCCGCATCGACGACGCCCCGCAGCCAACGATCGTTGCCGACGGATTCCTCAAGGTGGACGGCATCCCGATCTACGAAATGAGAGACTTCGGCATCCGCCTCTGCTGAGTGCTCCTGGTCACTGAGGCCCGTCGAACGAACTGACGACCGACCGGACCAGCTCGACGTCGGCGGCATTGAGGGGCACTTGTGCGTTCAGCAATCCCACGCAAAACGCGTCGCGATAGTCGAGTCCCACGGCGATGACCATGCCCCGCTCGTCGTCGCGGAGCAGAACGCCCTTGAGTGGGCCGAAAGGAGCGGCTTCGAGTTGCGCAGTAGGTCGTCGTCCTCGAATGATGTCGAGGGCTCTGAAGCCCCATTCCAGTCTTCTGTCCGACGCGATCTTCGCGGCAGACTCGTTGTCTGGGTTCGGGATCGCCCTGACCACCAAGCTCCGCGGCCTGCGTCCGTGCGCAGGTTCGACAAATTCCACGGCGTATCCGGTCGTGTCTCGGTTGAGGCGATCCCACCCTGCCGGGGGACGAAACCCCATGCTCCAGCCGTCGGGCGTGATGCGCGGCCCGAGTGAAATCGTCCTCCGGCTCCCTACGGTGAGAATGGCCAGCGCCGTTACGACAGTCAACATCACCAGGGCGCACGATGTTGGCGAGCCGAGAAGCTTGCGGAACTGGAATCGGTTTTCTGTGTCCATAGGCCACACGGATGCTAGCGTGGGGGCGCGGTCGCGACAACGGTTGACCGTTGGGGCTGCTGTCCTTACATTGCAATCCGCCGTCGGCCGCGATCCTGGTGTACGACTGTCAAGGAACGAGCGTGACGAGCAGTCCTCCCACGCAGGACGCGGGTCGGCCGTCGGAATGCGTTGGCTCGTTCACGGGTTTTCTTGATGATCGGCGATTTCAAGCCATTCTTTATGCGGGGGTTGGGCGCGCTGGTGCCCACGTTGGCGACGTTCGCCATCCTCGTGTGGGCCTACCGCTTCATCGACGAGAACTTCGCCAGGTACATCACGCGGGGCATGGTCGCGGTTTACGCCCTCAAGGGCGAGCCTCATCACTGGCTGGGGATCGACGAGGAAGATGCCCTCGTCTTGGGCGACCCGGTGAACGAGTGGGACGAGAAGACAGGCCGCCGCCTCACCGCCCAGTACAAGACGATGATCGCGCAGCCCCGGCTGGGAGAATCGGCGACAAAGGACGAGGAGACGGCTGCGGGGATCGTTCTGAAGGACGCACGGTCGGCGGCCATGTGGGAGTTGGCCACGCGAAAGTGGCGATTCTTCAACGCGATCGGCTTCCTGATCGCGATCCTGCTGATTTACTTCATGGGATATTTCCTGGCCAGCTTGATCGGGCGAACGACGTGGCGCGTGGTCGAGCGGGTGATTCGGCGTATCCCGCTGATCGGGACCATCTATCCGAATATCAAACAGGTGACGGATTTCTTCATCTCGGATCGCAAAGTTGAGTTTTCAAGCGTGGTCGCGGTACAGTATCCCCGCAAGGGGGTCTGGTCGCTCGGTTTGGTGACCGGGGTCCCGTTGCGACAGATTGGCGCAGGCGACCCGCGTGCGCTCATCACCGTGTTCATTCCGAGTTCGCCGACGCCGGTGACCGGGTATACTATTACCGTCGCACGTGACGACGCGCTCGAGTTGCCTATGACAATTGACGATGCGCTGAGGTACACGATTAGTGCGGGGATGATCAAACCGGACGGCCCGCCGGAGATTTCCGGCGATGCTGCCGAACTGCTGATAGCGGGCAAAACTCGCCGCGACACCGTGGAGGGTGCGCGGTGATTAATGACTAAAGGAGGTTGGCTGTGCAGATTACGGTGACCGGAAAGCACGTTGAAGTCCCTGACGACGTCAAGGACTATGCACGGGAGAAATCCGAGAAGCTGCTGCGATTCTACGACCGCATCCAGGCCATAAAGGTGGTCGTGGGCTGCGAGGGTGATGAAATGGCGATCGAGATGATCGTCGATGTCGAGG
>JAJDDU010000412.1 GCA_029260155.1 Phycisphaerae bacterium
CTCGTCACCGGCCAGGGGCAAGGCTATGCGCCGGCTGAATCCGCCGGTTGTGGAGCGAGCATGATGTTGATGGCGCCCGGGACGCATTCGACCGTCAGGGGCAACAGGCCGATCGGCTCGCCGTCGGCCCACACCTCGACGCGCGCTTTGGGGTCGATGGGTCCCGCGACGAGGCGGCGCGTGCGAAGCTGTTGCACTTCGGGCAATTGCACGTGTTTTCCCGACCCGACACCGCGCAACATGCCCAACACGCGCATGCGGGTGGTCTTGCCCACAAGACAGATGTCCAGCTTGCCGTCGAACGGACTGGCCGCGGGCGCGATTTTCATGGACCCGCCGTACCAAGGCGTGTTTGCCGTGGCGGCCATGAATACGGGGCCGTCGTAGTCGTCGAAGTCACCGCGCAGCCGAAGCTCGGGCGTCGTGTAGTGAAACAGCACGCGCAGCGTGCCGTATACGTAGGCGGCTGGACCGCGCAGCGGCATGCGCATATCGTTGACAAAGCGAGAAACGGCTGCGTCGAAGCCGATCGCGGCGATCGTGCAGAAGTAGCGATCCCCCACGCGCCCCAGGTCCACCCGCGTCGGATTCCCGCCAGCCAACACTTCGGCGATTTGCTCGGGCTTCTTGCCAATGCGGAGCGCTCGCGCGAAGTCGTTACATCGTCCAGCCGGCGCGATGCCCATGATGGCTTGATTGTCTTCGGCGCGGGCGACGGCGTTTGCGACTTCCTGCATCGTCCCGTCGCCGCCGCAAGCGACGACGCAAATGGGGTCCGATTCCCGCTTGTCCGCGATGGCCTGTTCCGCGATCTGCCGAGCGTCGCCACGGGCACTCGTCGCGCACGCCGTCGCGGCCAAACCGCGTCCGTCGAGGATCCGTTTGAGTTCAAGCGCCGTGCGCTGGCCGCAACCTCGCCCCGCGACGGGGTTGTAGATGATGAAGAAAGATCGCGGCTGCGACATCGGCATGGGTCCGGCTTAGTGTACGTCACACATCACAATCGGCGGATTGTGAAAGTATGTGATCTGCGCTTGCTCGCCCGGCATGTTCAAAAAGTCCTTGGCCTGTTCGATCGCAGCCGGCAGCGAGCGCGCCGTCGCGAAACCGATCCGCTTGGCGGCTTCTTCACTCTTCGGCGCGACGGAGATCACCCGCCCGAGGTGGTCCATGCCATGACAACCCCAGTACCACATGTACATCGGATGCACGCCGTGATAAGCGTATGATGTGCGGTACTTGTGGATGTACTCCTCATTTTCAGCGAATTGCCTCTCGAAGCGTCTTTCGATTTCAGCCGGCACCGTGGTTTGAGTGAGCACCTCCTCGAAGAAGTCGATATACGAGGGATGGTGCGTGCGGTTGAAGGCGTATTCCAGCGGGTGAACCACAATCATCACACCGCCCTTGCGCACCAACGGCTTGCCTCGGTAGAAGTTGAAGAAGTAGCCGGCCGCCATGCAGTAAACCAGGATCGGGTTTAAGATGGAGTACACGCTGTACGGCCCGATCGACGACAGGCCGATCAGCACGATGTCGGCTTGGCCATCGACGTCGACGATTTGCTGCTCGTGAACGGCGTCGAGCGTCTTTTCGTGTACAGGGCCTGTCATTCCCGCGTTGACCCCGGTCAGCCCGTACGGCGCCGAAAAACTCTGATACACCTTGCGGCGCAACGCGCCCGGCAGCATCTTCAAAGCGAAGCGGTTCGCGGCGAAGTTGGCTTTGTCGAACGTGCTCCAATTGGCCTCGCGCGTTTGCAGAAAACCGAGCACGTGCGAAAACGTATCGCTGTTCAAAGTCGTTTCGATGGTGAATATTTTGACATGTTTGGCCACGACCGCGCCCATGCGGTCGCACGAGCGGTGGAAACTGCTCGTCGCTGGGTCCATGTAGCTCTTCGACGTCATCAGCGTGTGAACGTTGTGATGGTGACGAACCGTGTTGTAAGTCCCAAGCCCCACCGGTACGGACTTGTGACCACCGTCCATCGTCACAAGGTTGATGTTGACGTAGATGATCAGATCGGACTCAGCCGCCCGGCGGTTGATCTCAACGTCTTCGCCCTGTTCCGTCTTCCCCATGTGCACGATGCCGTCCGGATCCTCCGCGTCGTGGTTGTACAGACGGTCAGGCCAAAAGCGCTTAAAGATCCGCGGCCCCACCATGTGTTTCAGTTCCGCCGGCGTGAGTCGCCGGTGCAGGCAGACTGCACAGATGAACTCGATGTCGGTCACGCCCGCACGCTCAAGTCGGTCCAGAACGGTCTCCATAACCTGTTGTCGTATGTCGGGCCTTTGCATCGGCGGCAGCGGCAGGGAGATGTCGTCGAACGCGATGGTGACCTTCATTCCGGACTTGAGTTTCTCCGCAAGCGGCGCGCACCCCATGGGATGGTCGATGGCATGCGCAATCGCTCCGCGCACGTCGGCGATGCCCGGCAGCGGCGGCTTGGGATAGATCACGCGCGTGCCCACGGGAAGATGATGCGTCTCGAAGTTCTCACCGCAGTGAAACAGGTACGGCGGGTCGTTTCGACCGACGTGGTGGATGCACTGTTCGGACGATTTCGCAGTTGGCTGGTCGGTCATCTGGGAACTCACGTTATTCGAAACACTGTTTTCGCTTGACCCGACGCCCCGGTAAACAAGGCCGAATGAAACGCCCGGCGGTAATCCGCCAACTCGAACGGTTCACCCACTAAACTCACCAGCCGATCGCCCCACGATTCCAAGACATGGCCGACAATCTCCCACGTGTTCAGCGCCTTGCCATTACCCAACGCCCTCGCGTGCGGTTCTTCCGGCCCGTAAGCGTAGGCGGCATAGAGCGTCAGCTCTTTGTACCAAAGCGCGGTCCAGTCGATATTGGAGGCGATGCCCGGCATGCCGATCAAGACGACCTTGCCGTCGGCGTCCGTGAAGCGGATCGAATCATCGATGGTGTCGGACGAGCCGATGCAATCGAACGTCACGTTCGCGCCGCCGATGACCGTGGGCTTGCCGATCTCCGGGTAGAGCAACTCAGCCCCCAGCGCCTCAGCCCATTTCTGATGTATCTGCTTCCGGTCGCGCCCTCGGACCGCGTCGAGCACCACGTCCGCGCCGAACTGTTTGGCATGTTCGCGCTGATGGTCGTACTTCGCGACGGCTACGATCCGAGCGCGCACGCCGCAAGCGCGCAAGGCCGCAATGGTCAGCAACCCGATCGACCCGCAACCCAGCACGAGCACCGTGTCGTCTTCTTCGACCGGCACGCGCAGGGCGCCGTGCAGCACACAGGCGAGCGGCTCTGCCAAGACAGCCACGGAATCGCTCATGCCATCAGGAATCGGATGAAGCTGAGACCGATGGGCGACGAAGCTGCCGGACCAACCGCCACCGGTATCGCGACAGTAGCCGGTCTGAATCCCCGC